>LIUH01000152.1:35169-49446 GCA_001462225.1 Fibrobacteria bacterium GUT31
GCAGCAATCTCAGTATCTTTAGCAACTATCTCAGTACCCATAGTGACTATCTCGGCTTCCCTCGCAAGTATCTTCTGATTTTGAACGGCTATCTCAGCATACAAATCTCCGAATGTCTCCTGCAAATACTCCCGGTAATAACGCTCGTCATCCAAGGCCTTGCGGGCATCAGGGTCAGTGCTGATGTAATGAAGTATCTCCGTCATCTCCTTCACGCCTTCATCGCTTATGGGGTAATCATAACGCTTGTCCGCCTCGCTTTTGTCCGTGAAATTATTCTGCTCAAAAACGGAAAGCAACCGGTCCAAGGGCGTTTTCAAACGACCCGTTATGAGAGGCGTTTGAACTATGTAGCAATCGTGCGTCAGGCTTTCAACAAATTTCACAGACGCCGCTATCTCTCTTTCCTCTATTAGGTCGTAGTAGCCGCGGCCTATGCGCAGGCAGGCCGTTTCCAAGCCAGGGAAGCTGAAGCCAAGAACATAAATGGAGGTTATGGGCAAGGAGTCGTGCATATATTCGTGACCCAAGTATTTGCGGAAACGCATTATGTCTATGCTGTATTTGTCCGCTTTTTGCATCTCTATTATTATCTTGCTCTTCTGCCCTTTCCCGTCTTCTATTTCCACGGTGAAGTCCATGCGCAGCAACTTCAGTTCGTTGTCCTTTGGGTCTATGTATGTATGCTCGGGTGAGCGGAGCGCTATTGAATGCACAGTCTTTCCCAGAAGCGTTCCTATGAAGAACTTTGCCACTTTTTCGTTTTCGAGCAGGTGCTTGAAAACGGTGTCGTAGATTGGATTTGCTATCAGCATTTTTTCCTCTTTGTTGTTAATATATAAATCGCAAAAGTCGTGCCAGTGGAAAAAGTGCGAAATTTGCTTAAAAACGCCATTTTGAAGTGTCCAAAAAGTGTTTAAACACTGTTTAAACACTTTTTTGGACAGTTTTTTAGTAATCCCCATATCCAAGCAATCAAATCAGAGTTCAGATTTGAAGATTTTCTATTTTGCCACCGATAATACCGGGATAAAAATGCTTTCCTTTTCTCAGCTATCCGAACTAACAGAGGCCATTTTGGAGCCTCATGACATTCAGGGTTGCATTGCTAAATGCGCAACCTTAGCCTTTGCTACGGAAAACGACGCCTCTTTTTGCTTGGATAAATCCGCTTATGGAATGGCAAGAACAACAAAAGCCAAGGTAGTTTTTGTGCCGAAAAATTTCACCGGCTGGGCAGGTGAAGCCAAGGCTTTGGCAAGGGTGGAAAATCCTTACAGCGCGATAATAGAATGCGCAAAAATTCTAAACAAAAAAGAATTTACCCAAGGCACAATTCATCCCTCTGCAAAAATAAGCCCTAATGCTCTGGTTTTGGGTTCAGTGGGCGCAAACTCAGTGGTAGAAGCGTTTTGTTCCGTTCCAATGGGAGCAAGCGTTGGCGAGAATTGCGTTTTGCATTCCGGCGTGAATCTTTATCCGAATGTTGTTGTAGGAAGCGGAACAGTTTTGCATTCGGGCGTTGTGGTTGGTTCTCGCGGCTTTGGTTTTTATGAGGATGAAACCGGCGAACAAATTGAAGTGCCGCATTTTGGTGGAGCGTCAATCGGAGAAAATTGCGAAATTGGCCCAAATTCCGTTATAGCCGCAGGTTTTTTGGAACCCACAAGGCTTGGAAATTGCTGCAAACTAGACAGCTTTGTGCAAATCGGGCATAATTGCATAGTAGGGAACAATGCTGTTTTTTGCTCGCAATCCGGGCTTGCCGGTTCCGTTGTTGCAGAAGACAATATAACGCTTGCAGGCGGAGCGCAGGTTGCCGGGCATTTAACTTTGGGCAAAGGGTGCATAATCGCAGCGAAAGCCGGAGTTACAAAAAGCGTTAAGCCGGGGGCGAGAGTAGCGGGATTTCCGGCGGTTTCTATTGAGGAGTGGAGAAGAAAGACGGCCGGTTGTTAACAAAAGGTTAAGGAATTTTAAAAAAAATATCCGCTTTTCTTTAAAATAATATATATTAGAATAGCCGGCTCGTCCAATAAGGGCCGTTCTAACATGTTTGTCTCGTCCGACGCTCCCCGTCAAGATTTATGCTTAGGCATGTCCTTTGAAAAATCTTAATGGAGGCTAGGCTATCTTTTCAGAAAAGTAGAAACGAGACCTATTTTGAGACGAGTTCGGCAATTTTATACAGCGTGTTTGGCTTCTTCTTGCTCGCGCCTTTTTACTTCGTTTTTGCACTCAATGCATTTGTTGGCGGTTGGAACCGCTTCTAAGCGAACCATAGGTATAATATTTTTGCAAACTACGCATATTCCGTAAACTCCCCTTTCTATGCGATCCAGGGCATCTTCCAACTGTTTAAGGTATTTTGTATCACGTTCTGCTAAGTTTAAGTTCATGGTTAAATTTGCATAATCCGAAGCAGCCTCCGCAGGATGATTCGCGTAAGAAGATAGCTCCGAACCGGTTTCCCTTTGATTTTCCATTATGAAAGATTGTTCGCGGTAGCGAAGCTCTTCCAAAAGGGCTTTATACTCCTCGGTGATAAGCGCCTTAAAACGTTCCAATTCTTCTTTGCTAAGAGTTTCCATACAGCCCTCTAAAAAACCAAAAATATGCCTGGTAAGCCTAAAAGTATATATTTTTTTTAAAAAAAGCATATTTTTATATTTTTTTCTTCATTTTTTCCGTCTAATAGGCATGAAAGAAGAAAATTTACTGCCGAGAGAGAGGATTTTTGCCGGGGAACTGGCAAAATTATCCGTGGAAGAGTTGCTTTGCGTCATTTTGGGCAGAGGAATGCCGGGAAAAAGCGTTTTTGTGCTTGCGGGGGAAATTGCGGGGATTTTGGAGAAAAAATCCAGAATGCCCACAATGGATGAACTTTTGGAGATTCGGGGACTGGGTCTTGCGAAATCCGCTCAAATTTTGGCCTGTTTGGAGCTTTCCGGCCGTTTTATGCTGGGAACGCAGGACAAAGCCGTTTGCAGCCCGTCGGAGCTTATGCCTCAATTATCGTTTTTAAAGCATTATAGGCAGGAAAATATGATTTTAATTACGCTGAATGGTGGTAACAAAGTGATAAAAATCCATCATATAACGGTTGGAACTGCAAATTCAACCCAAGCCCATCCAAGAGAAGCCTTTGCCCCGGCTTTGGAGGATAGGGCCGTAGCTGTTGTTTTTGCCCACAACCACCCCTCCGGCAGCCACGAACCGAGCATGGAGGACCTGCTTTTAACCCAAAAACTCTGTGAAGCAGGCCGAATTTTGGAAATCCCGGTTTTAGACCACTTGGTGATAAGTTCGTCCGGTTTCACAAGCATAAGAAGCAAAAACGCAGAGTATTTTGAAGTCAGCAGCCGTTAGCGTAGCGAGTTACTATCTTACACCGCATAATGATGTGTTCCTCTATGCACAGGCCTCTTTTCATTTTGCTGCTCTTTGCCATTGCCGCCTACAGCCAGCAACAGATACGTGTGGCGGTGATATCTACCGTTGACGATGAGGATTCTCTTCAGTATAACGAATTGAATTTTCTCACCGGGAAGCTCCGTGAGATTGCCGGCAAGGTTTTGCCCAAGGATAGGTACGGCATAATGACTCAGGAGAGCATAGTTGACCGCATGGGCTCGCAAGAACGTGCGGAAAAAGAGTGCCGTGAGGCAAGTTGCTTGGCAGAGTTGGGTCGCAAGGTAAGCGCTAACTATATAGCCCAAGGCCGCATAGGGCGTTTCAGCGGAATGCTTACCATCAAAGTTGAACTTTACAACAGCAAGAGCGGGAATTTGGTAGGTACAGTAAACGAGACTTCCAAGGACCTGCTTACCCTTGCCGCTATTTTAGATAACAAGGCCCCCGATATGTTCAGAGAAATACTTAAAGAGAACAAAGCAGCTTTGCCTTCCCAGCCGTCGGTAACCGGCGGCATAAGCGGAGTACAAAGCGGCGCAGACGATGAATTTTATGTGGAACGACGTTATTTGGCAAATTTTGCAACCGAGCCGGCCGGCGCTGTTTTGAGTTTCAACGGCATGCCCGCCGCCAACTGTATCAAAACCCCTTGCGGCGCGGAATTTGCAGAGGGCAGTGTTCGCGTGATAGCCGTTCTTGACCAATACGAGACAGCGGATACAACGGTTTTCATCAAGCAGAACAACCAGAATATAAACATCAGATTGAAGGCGAATTTCGGTGTTTTGGAAATAAAACCCGCTTATTCCGAAGGCATTGGCAAAAATGAGAATTGGAATTTGACAATAAACGGCAAGGCGGCATCTTCTTGGGAAAACAGATTGACTCCCGGCAAGCACAGTGTTAAGCTGAGCCACCGTTGCTATGAGGATATAAGTTTTGATGCAGGTATAAACAAGGACCGCCGCGAGGTTTTTGATATGGCGAGCCATGCAAAGTTGAAAAAGGGCGGTTTGAATCTGAGTGCGGAGAAAGACGGCAGTCCGGTAAGCGAGCTTGTTTTTGTTGATGGCAAGCGTGCTGGAGAAACGCCTTTCAGCGGCACTGTTGCTGTTTGTTCTGAGATAGAAATTGGAGCTGGGAAGAAGAAGGTTGATGCCAAGTTGGAACACAAGCAGACAGTCAGGTATGTGCATAAAATCTTTTCAAGCGTGGTCAGAAACGGAGTGCTTACGGATGCGCGGGACGGCAAGAAATACAAAGTTGTTAAAATTGGCAATCAAACTTGGATGGCGGAGAATTTGAATTACAATGCAAGCGGCAGCAAATGTTACGATAACAAACAAGCCAACTGTACAAAATACGGCAGATTATATAATTGGGAAACGGCTTTAAAGGCCTGTCCTTCCGGTTGGCATTTACCGAACCGAGAGGAGTGGGAAGAGTTATATAAGGCCGTTGGCGGTGAAAAAGCGGCAGGGGAAAAGTTAAAATCCAAGAGCGGCTGGAATAATGATCATAAAGGAGTGTCCGGCAATGGCACGGACGAGTTCGGGTTTTCCGCCCTGCCGGGTGGCAACTTCAATTCCATTGGCGGTTCCGTCAATGCCGGTTACCGCGGCTACTGGTGGAGTAGTACCAGCGGGTACGACGATAGCGAAGTTCTCATACGCCGCATGAGTTGCTACGACGAAGATGTCTTCTGGAGCGACAGCAGTAAATCTTGGAGCAGCAGCGATAAATTTTCCTTGTTTAGTGTTCGTTGTTTGCAGGATTAGGGAAAAATCCGAAATTAGCAAATTTTGCAAACATATGTTGACGTTTTGCAAAAAAAATGCAGAAAAGTGTCAACAGTTGTTTGCAAAATGCAGAAAGTTATATTTTTTTTCCTTTTTTTTCCGTCTAAGTTAATGTGAAAAAAGAAAACGCATTTTTGAAAGTTTTGATTGCCCTTTTTGGGCTTTCACCGTATTTGCATGCAAACGGCTCTTACGGGCAAGCCTCGCTCAGGGCTTTGCCCGGCATTGAACTGTTTGTGCATTGCGCGGGGGACAATGAATTTAAAAAAATGGAAAATAAAATAAAAGAAAGGTTGAAATTAAGGCTTGAAAGCGCAAATGTGCCGGTAAGCAGCATGGCTAACGGAGGCGGCACGCTAAAGCTTTTGCTCACCGGTTTTAAGAAAAAAGAGGGCGATTATTTTATTTACGCCTCGTTGCAGTTGCATCAAAGGGCATATTTGGCCATTAGCCATGAATATATGGACTGCCAAACTTGGGATACGTGGAAAATGGGAGTTTTTAGTGAAAAAGAAATTTTATCGGAAGCAGAAGACATGGCAAGGGAGTTCGCAAATGATTTCATTTCGGCAAATGGGTTTTAAAATCATCGTTTTTTCCATTGCAGGCGCGACTATCGCTGTTGCCCAACCTCTGCAAATAGAGGCCCCTCCGGAAATTGCGGAACAGGTTTTGGTATATTCAAACGAAGCCGCCGCTACAAATCAAAATGCAATTTTAAGGGTAAACATTGCAAAAAACAAACAATGCAATACATATACACTAACGTTAATAGACAAAAATAGTAGAAAAGCGATTAAGGAAAACGAAACCTGCTCTGCAAATTTGCCGAATTTGGCTTTGCAAAATGCGGTATTTGAAATTTTCGGGCATCCGGTGGAAAATACCAACTCCGGCTTCGGTGGGAGTGTAAAAACAATTTTGCTCGGAGCGGGCTTTGTAGCGGCAGGCGTTTTGCTTTATTATTCAAACACGCCAAAACCGGTTTACGGATATGGTAAAACAAGCGAGGAGAAAAAATGACAACTTTAGTAGCATGGAAAGAGGGAATGGCTTTGTCTCAACAACACCTGCAGCAATCGGATAAATTCTTCCTGAAGCATATTAAAAATGTTTCGGGTTTACCCAAAGGAATGCACTTTGGCTTTGGCAAATTAACGCTGGAAGAAGACTTAATAAAAGACGGGCAGTTTGCGCTCAAAGAATGCGAAGCCGTTTTCCCGAGTGGAATTTCCTTTATTGATTATGAAAATCAATCGGTGAAAATTAAAACGAGGAATTTTGCTCAAATTTTCGACAAGAGTTTGAACAGTTTGGATGTGTTTTTAGCCTTGGATTTAAACAAGCCTGTGGAGTTTTCCGAAGATAAGAACTCTCGCTACAAGGTTGTGTGGGAAAATTATCCCGATTCGTATTCCGCTGAAAATTCGGCGTTAATGCCCGTTTCCATTCCTGCGCCTTCTATTGTTTTTGGCGGGGAATCCCTAGACGGAAAAGAATTTTTGCAAGTTGCGAGGTTATTGAGAAATCTACAAGGTTCTTTTGAGCCGGACAAAAATTTTTATCCTCCTTTGATAAATTTAAACGGTAGCGAGTATTTTGCAAAGAAACTGAAATATTTTGATGCCCTTTTGCAAAGTAGAATCGAGAATATCTCGCACTCAAAGGAATTGCTGTTAAAAGATTTAAAATCTCTGAAGGCAGTTTGGGGTTGCATGCAAAGCGCAGAAGGCGTGCTGCCTTTTATAGTATTTTGTGAAATTGCAAAATTCTTGCAAGAGCCTTTCAATTATAATCACGCGGAATTTGACAAAAGTTTCAATAAAATTTTCGCGAAGCTAAATGAATTTTTATTGCAGGAAAAAAAGAGCAATATTCTGCAAAAACGGCTTTCAAAGGAAGGGCAAAATTCATTTTTCGCAAATTTGGAAGATTTTGAAATTTCCTCCGCATCCTCAATCTGGCTTGCAATGGAGTCTAAACTATCACCGGAAGAAGCTATTAAACTTATAGCTGCACAATTGAAAATCGCACCTAAGTCAAAATTATCCGGCATAGTGATTAGCGCAACGCACGGTATAAATTGCGTTCACAGCATTGTTCCAAAAACAATTCAAGAAATATCCGGCACATATTATTTTAAACTCCAAACAGATTCTTTGCTTTGGAAAAATTTATGCGAAGAAAGGGAAATCGGAATTTACGCACCGCTCGCGTTGCAGATAAATTCAATAGATATTTTAGCGGAGAATTGAAAATGAATAATAGAAAATCCCTTGTTGAGTTAGCGGAGAGTATTTTTTGCTCCGTGCTTTTGTTACCGGACGAAATTCAAAATCCGCCGGAGGAAATTAAAAAAGATTTTACGGAAAAAATAAAGGAATTTTGCAATGATTGCACAAGCAATGGTTATGCTGCCGGCGAAATAGAAAACGCAAAATACGCACTATGTTCATGGATAGATGAATATGTCTATGCAAATTGCAATATATCTTCGCAGTGGTTTTCGCATTCTCTTGTTTTAAGCGAATTCGGCGATGCGGAAGCCGGAAGGCATTTTTTTGAAAAAATGGAAAGTTTTCACAAAAACAAAGATTCCATTCCCCTTCTGGAACTTTATGCAAAGTGCATTTTATTCGGACTTATGGGAAAATTCAGAATGGGAGACACAGCAGAGTTAAAGCAAATTTTAAATTCGGCTATTTCCAAGACGGACATATTTTTAGAACAGATAAATTTTAAACCCGCAACAAAAAATAGGCACAAATTCTCATTCAGGAGCGGGATTAAAAATATTCTGATAACCGGATCTTGCGAAGATAAATGCAAAGATTCGGCAAAAAAACAAAACCCGCCGGAAGGTTATAAATATATATACTTCGACATGAAAAATATAGAGGAATTGCCGTTCATAGACGGAATTATCTCAATAAATTCCAATAAAACGGAATCTGTGGAAAAACTTTTCTCAAAACAAAAATGCAAAATCCCGGTTTATGCCGTAGCGGATTTGGAAATTCCCGAATTTGACCGAACATTGGATAAAAATTATGAATTTAGTAGCGAGCATCTGAATTATTATTTGCATAAATATTTTTTAGATAATGTTGCTTGTAAGAATATTCTTTCTTTGCCAAAGAAATTGGAGCTATTTAAAAATAGTGAAAATTTTTACACCATGCCGTTCTTCCCATTTATGAAAAATGAAAAACCGCTGGCGTATAGTTTGGCAAAAAAAGTATTTTTCGTTTCATTTTTAGCAAGTGCAATTCTATTGATTTTATCTTTTATTTTTTCCGGCATTAGCAAACACAAGGAAGAAATTAAGAACGAAGCAATTTTTCTGCTGCAAAAGAATAAAACCGATAGTTTGAAATTAGCGGAAGACAGCCTGAACTCGGAATTTGAAAAAAATGTTAAAAGCCTGGAACTTCACTACCAAAAGAAAATTTTCGAAAAGTTTCCATTCAAGGAGGGCAAAATTCCATCGGTTGCCGAGGTTAGCGATTATTTTAGCAAAGACGGCGAATTTTACCAATTTATTCACATAATAGACACCATTTCCGATGAAAGAATAAAATTCAACAAAAAAACCTTAACCGAACTCTTGCTTTTAAAAAATAATACATGGAGCAATATTCCTGTGAGCATAATTGTTAAAGCACCGAAAACAGCATCCATAGACTTTTTTATTGACAGCCAATTTGTAGAAGTTGAACAGGGAAAAAGCAAAATTATAGAAATAATGTTTCCGCAAAAAAATAAAAACGAAATTAAGTTGATTGCAAAAACAGCGAATAATGTTTTTAATGAGAATTTTAGCGGCGAATGGAGCTTGCTAAAAATCCGGGATAAGCATGAATTTTCTTTTATTGATAAAAGTTACTTAGTCGATGTGGAATTGAATACCCATTGGCACTTGCCGAAAAATGCGATTGAACCGAAAAAATGGTTTGAACTTCGCTTGGAACCGAATTTAACGGAAAATTTCCCTTTAACCCATAACCTAGGAGAGAAAAATGGCAAATAGCTATCAAAATGAAATTCCCCCTGCACGCATAAACATTCAGTTGAGCGTGGACAGCGGCGGAGCGCAGAAGAAAATGGAGCTTCCCTTGAAGTTGCTTATAGTAGGCGACTTTAAGATGGACGGTGATGATTCCCGCATTATTGAGCGGGAAAAAATCAACCTCAACAAAGACAACTTTGACGGAGTTATGCAGTCTTTAAATGTTGCATTAAAAACTTCCGTTGAAAACCGCCTTAAAAAGGATAACTCGGCTTTGCCTATTGAACTCAGATTTGACAGCATAAAATCTTTTGAGCCGATGGAAATAGTTAAGCAAATCCCGGATTTAAATCGCTTGATGGCGGTTCGCAATCTTATAAAAGATTTGGGTTCAAATTTGCTGGATAACAGAGAATTCAGAAAAAAGATGGAGGCTATTCTGAAAGATAGAAATACCACCAAACAAGTTTTGGAAGAATTAGATTTAATCCCAACCCAAATTCCACATTCAACCTGAGGAGAACCATGGAAAATTCCACTTTAACTTCAATCTACGAAACGATAAATTTGGATGTGCCCTCCAAGTTTATAGATATTGCGGAATACAGCGATTCCGCTTCACTTTACAAGTTCAGCCCAAGCGAGCGAATAGGCACCGGCATCAAAGCGTTTGCGCAAAGCGTTTTGGACAGCTCCGCAAGCGTGGAAAAAATAGACCGAGCTTTTATAGATGCACAGGTCGCATGGATAGACAAAATCGTAAGCGAGCAACTGGATGCCATTATGCACTGCGAAGAATTTCAGAAACTGGAATCCTCTTGGCGAGCTTTGCATTTTCTGGTTCAGCGCAGCGATTTTAGAAAAAACGTGAAAATAGAATTGCTGAACGCAGACAAGGAATCCATAAAAAACGACTTTGAGGATTCACCGGAAATAATTCAGAGCGGGCTTTACCGCCATATTTACAGCGATGAATACGATACTCCGGGCGGCGAGCCTTATGCAGCCATGATTGCAAATTTTGAATTTGATAATTCCGCCGATGATATTTCGCTTTTGCAAAATATATCCTCGGTTTCAGCAGCATCGCATTGTTTATTCATATCTTCCGTTGGTTCCAAATTTTTCGGAAAATCCGATATTGGCGATTTACCTAAAATAGACGATTTGGAAAATTATATGGAAAGAGCGGAATTCACAAAGTGGCGGGCCTTCCGCAAAACGGATGATTCCCGTTATATAGGCTTGGTGCTGCCCCGGTTTTTGCTGAGAAATCCTTATGGAGAGAACAAAAATTCAAGGGGTTTTAACTACACGGAGTCGGTTCTCGGCGAGGAGCATGAAAAGTACTTATGGGGAAATTCGGCCTTTGCCTTTGCTGCAAATATGGTGCGTTCCTTTCAGGATAACGGCTGGTGCGTTCAAATCAGAGGGCCGGAAAGCGGCGGAAGAGTGGATGATTTGCCCATACACTTTTTCAATGCGGGAAAAGGTGCGCAGGCAAAGATCCCAACGGAAATTTTGATTCCCGAAACACGGGAGTTTGAATTTGCAAAGCAGGGATTTATCCCGCTGAGTTTTTACAAGAACCGGGACTACGCTTGCTTTTTCTCGGCGAACTCCACCCAAAAACCCGATGAATATGATGATGCGCAAGCAACCGCAAATTCAAGGATTAACGCCCGCTTGCCCTATATATTCTTAACCGCAAGGCTTGCCCATTACTTAAAGGTTTTGCAGAGAGAAAACATAGGTGCCAGCAAGAGCGCAGGGATTTTGGAAGCGGAGCTTAACAACTGGATTAAGGGTCTTGTAACAGAAATGGCAAACCCGGGACCAGAGCTTGCAGCCACGCATCCATTGAGTTACGGGCAGGTGACAGTTGTAGAAAACCTCGACAATCCCGGTTTTTTCAAGGTTACTCTATCCGTTGTGCCGCATTTCCAGGTAGAAGGCGTGAATGTGAATTTATCGCTAGTATCCAAGATGCCGGCAGCAAAACAGTAGTTGTTAATTTGCTATAGTAGCCACTGATTAACTCAATGCTTGGGTTTGGGGTTTGGGGTATGGGGTATAGGGTATAGGGTATGGGAAAACCTTAATTATTTGCAAAATTATGCGTTTTATGTCCGGTAATCCCTATACCCCAAACCCTATACCCTATACCCAAGCGAATAAATCAGCGTTTACTATAGTAAACATTAAATGCCTTAGGTCGTTACTGCAAGGATGTTTTTGAGGCCGCACGAAAACTCAAAGCCATGAAAGCCACAAAATTGGGGTAGTAAGCCTCCGGGAGAGGGTATGCAAGTACCTTTTTACGCTTTTTCGTGCGGTATTTGCGGAAATTTGACATTCTCTCAAAAAAAAGCTATATTTACATACATGATGATGTATAATCCTAAATTCCCTAAAACCTACCTACCGTATTGTTAATAGCGTTTAAAATGTCCTTTTGTTTTTTGTTAGGTTCGGAAGGAATTACATTATTATCCTCAAAGACTTTGCAATGCATGTTTTTCATTTGCATAAGAGCTTCCTCCAGATTGATTTTTTTCGGCATCATGCTTCTCATGTTTTTGTAAATGACCACGGACAGGAAATTGATGAACAGGCATCCTCTCAGCGTCCGCTCCGAATGCACCCTCAGCGGCAGTATGTCCGCATTGCTCTTGCTTATTTTGAACATATCTTCCGCATACTGCCTCAGATAGTACAGCGGCAGGACTTTTTTTGTTGGAACATCTTTAGAGGATATTATTGCGAAAACACCTTTGCGTTTGAGGGCCGTCCGCGTCTGCTTTTCCGTCAGGCAGTCGTCTTCGGCTTCCCTGAGGCATTTTATCGTCTCGCTTGCCTTCCGTGCTATGTCGCAGCATACATATGCGAAACAAATTGTATAGAGCAAACATCAGAAAATCTTAATCTTTTGACAAATGGAAATATTATTAGTTTATTCAAATACAGTGATTCCTTTTATCATAAAGGATATTATGAACGAAATAAGATTTGGGAGGAGTGAAATGAAAGAATTGAAAGATTATTATGAGACATGGAAACGAAGAATGTTGATACTTAGTTTAATATGTTGGTTAATTTTATTAATACCTTTCAATTGTATTAATGAAAATATCTCCAACGTTTTAGCCAATTGGATAGCTAATCCAAATATTCCATGTATATTTATGAAAAATGAAACAATAATTCAACAGATATTAAATTTATTACTGGGTTATGCAGCCCCAACATCAATTACAATTGGTTTATATTATCTTATACTCAATTATATTGATACAAAACGTTGGAAAAAGAAATTTCCGCAGTATGATGTAGATGGAGAGTGGTCAGACGTAACAACATATACAAAGCAGCTTGATGGTTCTGGTTGGAAATCGGAAAAAGAAAGTAATGTGCCATCACCTGTACGTATAAAACAAACATGTCAAAAGATAGAAGTGATGGCTTCTATCGGTGAAGATTTTAAATGGCATTCATTATTGGCAGATTGGGATTATGCGAATAAACTGAATATTCTATATAAGGTAGAATATTATGGCAATTTGCAAGAAAAAGGATACCCTGAATGTCGTATTGGATATGAAAGTATGGATATTTATACTACCGATTTAAAAGGAAAACAAAGACCACGTAAAATGGTAGGGCAATTTTGGCATTGCCTTTCTTCAGATGGTAAACCAATGTTTATGGGAGATGTGGTATATAAACGAGATTTGCCACTAAAATAAAAGATATTCCTCTTCCTAAAAAAACTTACAGGCTCATCATTCGGACGCACCCTGCGTGCATTAAGCGAAGACGAAATTTTCACTCAATCGCTTGGAAAAAATGTCTATATGACCAAAGTAATCGCTTTCACCGCCGGCGCAATGCTCGCCGCCGTCCCGGGCACGCTCTACGCCCACTACATCAGCTACATAGACCCAACAAACTTCACAGTTGACGAATCCATTTTCCTGTTTTCCGCACATTTTGCTTTTTTGAAATAGACCCCTTGCAAAATAAGGGTTTATAGGCGATTTTTTGAAAAATTGGGTGTCCCGGACGAAAAAAATGAGTCAAAATGTTCTCATGTTTGTGGCAAGATCCCACTCAAACATTTTTTGCCCCACAAAATCGGGTTGTTGCGTATGTATTCCGCAATTCTTGAATGTTCTGCTTTGTTGCGTATTATGTGTTCCCAATAATTGCGCTGCCATAGTTTTTCAGGCAAATTTATCATCTTTGTCGTTTTGAATTTAAAATATCCGATAATATTCCCAATCACAACTGTTCGTTCCGTTATTTCAATTATTCCATGAAAATGATTTGGCATGATTATGTATTCGCCTATATTGCCATTGTTCGTCAACGATTTTTCCGAATTCGTTCAAATTTATCGTATGAACCGTATGACGTGTAGGGGCAGGGTCTGCCTGCCCCGGTTGTTCGTTTTGCGAATACGCATCGGGTTGCATAACAGGGCAATCGGGTTGCGTAATGGGGCAGGCAAACCCTGCCCCTACAATATCCATATCCATATTGTTGGCGTTATTGACAATTTCTCCGAAACGGTTTATGCGGTTTTGGCAACATATCGTTACAAAATACGCTCCTGCATTTGCGTAATCATAATCTTGCAAACGAATTGAATGTCTGCGATGTAAATCGGGATTGTATTTCATGGCTCAAATATATAAAACAAGGAAATTTATCGGACGCAATGTCTGTTTCCAGAAAAATTATTGTCGGGTGTCCCAATGCGGAAAACAGGAGAAATGGTTATTTTAAGTAATACGTAAAGTGGAATGTTCATTTCACCGCCAGTGCAATGCTCGCCGCAATTCCGGGCACGCTCTACGCCCACTACATCAGCTACATAGACCCAACAAGCTTCACAGTTGACGAATCCATTTTCATCCTCTCCATTGTCATCATCGGCGGAATGCGAAATTTATGGGGAAGCGTAATAGCCGCCGCTTTCCTTGTCTTGCTGCCCGAAGCCCTGCGGTTCGTGGGCATGCCCAACGCCATCGCCGCCAACACACGCCAAATCAT
>LIUH01000152.1:49614-50843 GCA_001462225.1 Fibrobacteria bacterium GUT31
GATTTTTATGATGTTCAGGTGTGGGAAGTAATGGTTAATCGGTTTAGCCACTGCTAGTTAGTCAACGTTTACTAAATTATAACACCTATGGCGAAAATGAATATCGCAAAAAATACGAAAGCCAATAATCTGTTGCACGATATTAGGCAGATTATTGAACTAGCACGGACACGAGTCGCTGTAACTGTAAACAGTGAAACCACATTACTTTATTGGCATATTGGCGAGCGTATAAACAGAGAAGTTCTTAACAATCAGCGAGCAAATTACGGAAAACAAATTGTGGCGACGCTGTCGACACAATTACAAACAGAATTCGGCGAAAAAGGTTTTGATGAACGAAATTTGCGAAGAATGATGCAATTTGCACAGCTTTTTCCTGATTTACAAATTGTGTCATCACTGATGACACAATTAAGCTGGACTCATTTCATAGAAGTTTTGCCTTTAAAAGATGAGTTACAACGAGAATTTTATTTGACTATGGCAAATTTTGAAAATTGGAGCGTTCGTACAATGAGGGAAAAAATAGACGGAATGCTTTATGAACGAACTCTAATTAGCAAAAATCCCGATAAAATGATAAAACAAGAACTCAAACAAGTAAGAGAAAACAAAGCCATTTCACCCGAATTGGTGTTTAAAAATCCCTATTTCCTTGAATTTACAGGGTTAAAAGGAGTGTATAGCGAAAGATCTCTTGAAGACTCTTTGCTAGCACAGATAGAGCAATTTATATTGGAATTGGGAATAGGTTTTTCTTTTATAGAACGGCAAAAACGAATGATAATTGATGAGCAGGATTTTTACTTAGACTTGCTTTTTTATCACAGAAAATTGCACCGACTTATTGCCATTGATTTAAAAATAGGGCGTTTTAAAGCCGCCTACAAGGGACAAATGGAACTCTATCTTCGATGGCTTGAGAAAAACGAAATAGAAAACGGAGAAGAATCACCTCTTGGTTTAATCCTTTGCACAGAGGGCAACAATGAGCAGATAGAATTATTACAGTTAGATAAATCAGGGATAAAAGTAGCGCAATACATGACGGAACTTCCAGAAAAGAAAATATTGAAAAAACAACTGAAAAAATCTTTGGAACAAGCAAAAGCACGGTTTGATAATTTTTTCTTAAATTCCCCTCAGTAATGCAAACCCAAACCTACCAAGCCTCTAGGCCTCAATCCCCACCTCCCCCAACCCACGCCAAATCATCTACGGCGGGA
>LIUH01000152.1:50996-71833 GCA_001462225.1 Fibrobacteria bacterium GUT31
GATGTGTAGGAAATAATGGCTAACTTAATGTTTGGGTATGGGGTATAGGGTTTGGGGTATGGGAAAGCGTAAAATAAATTAACAAGGTGCATTGTTTGAAGGACTAATTTTCTATAGTAAGTAATGATTAACTCAATGCTTGGGTTTGGGGTATGGGGTATAGGGTATGGTTTTATGTCCGGTAATCCCTATACCCCAAACCCTATACCCTATACCCAAGCGAATAAATCAGCGTTTACTATAGTAAACATTAAATGCCTTAGGTCGTTACTGCAAGGATGTTTTTGAGGCCGCACGAAAACTCAAAGCCATGAAAGCCACAAAATTGGGGTAGGAAGCCTACGGGAGAGGGTATGCAAGTGCCTTTTTACGCTTTTTCGTGCGGTATTTGCGGAAATTTGACAATATTTTAAAATATTTTCAGAAAAAGTTTGACAACGGCTTTAAAAAAAGCTATATTTATATACATGATAATGTATAATATCCAAAATAAGACAAAAGGAGCTTGCGGTGCAGGCAGGGCCTTGCACTCCTGACCTGACTTTTGACATTTGTCATAAAAAGCTTAATATACGCATTTTCCCCTTCTCAGACATAAAATCAGAATTTTTCCCTAAACAAAGAGGTTCGTTATGAGCAAAATGAGCCTTTTTGCCCTTTCAGCTATGGCCATGGTTCTTTCATGTTCCGAAAAGGGGCCTTTTGATTACCCCAGCCTTAGAGATTTGGAGGATATGGCCGCCATGTCTTCAAGCAGCGAGGGGGGCAGTTCCCCTTCCACAGGGGAGCAGAGTTCTTCCAGCGAGGAGGTAGCATCGTCATCAAGTAGCGAGGCGGAAAGCTCCTCCTCCGCAGGGGAGCAAAGTTCTTCCAGTGTGGAGGTATCGTTATCTAGCAGCGAAGAGGGAAGCTCTTCTTCCGCAGAGGAACAGAGTTCTTCCAGTGCGGAGGCTACATCATCTAGCAGCGAGGCGGAAAGCTCCTCCTCCACAGAGGAACAGAGTTCTTCCAGTGTGGAGGTAAGTTCTTCTTCCCTTAGCGGCTGCGGCAATTACAATGAGGAAAATGAATTCTGCCATAACAACCAGACTTACGACAAATGCGGTGACAAGGATGGCATCGGCAAATCTCAGTACGATCCTATTTATTATTTTTGCCGCAACAATTACCTCTTTGCCAAGTGCGGGGGCAAAGAATACAATCCTCCGGATGAGGTGTGCAATGGTGGCGTTGTAGGAAAGCTGTGCGGCAGCACTTGGTTCAATCCTGAGACCCATTTCTGTCTTAGCGGCACCACGCCGACTCCGCTTTGCGGGGAAGAAGAATATACTGGTTCCCAATTTTGCAGGAGTGGCGTAGTTTACAATAAATGCAACGGCAATGAATATGAGCCTACGCATTTTTGCTCCGGCAACACGATTCTTGCCAAATGCGGCGGTGCTGTGGAGTATAATCCCGGAACGGAGCAATGCTGCGGCAGTGGGAAATATATTGTGGCGAACCAGTTCTGCCACACCGACAATACGGTTCACAACAAATGCGGGAACAGCGACTATAATCCCTCAACGCACTATTGCCATAACGGCACAACATATACTTGTAATAACCAGCCCTACAACCCCTCAACGCACTATTGCCATAACGGCACAACATATACTTGTAATAACCAGCCCTACAACCCCACTACGCATTTTTGCGATACTCGTGATTACAAATCATATAGATACAAGGAAATAGGCAGCCAAACTTGGATGGCGGAGAATTTAAATTATGAAGCTTCAGGCAGCAAATGCGGAAACGGCAGTAGTCTTAACGACGCCAATACGTCAACTTGCGATACTTACGGTCGTTTGTATAATTGGTCGACGGCTATGAATGGATCTGCAAGTTCAACAGATAATCCCAGCGGAATTCGCGGAGTTTGTCCCAATGATTGGCATTTGCCCAGCGATGCGGAGTGGGGTACTCTGATACGGTTCGTCAATCCGAATTGCTCCACAGATTGTGTTGATGTGGGAGCTAAATTGAAATCAACAGGCGGCTGGAATGATTATAACGGAGTATCAGGCAATGGCACGGACGAGTTCGGGTTTTCAGCTCTGCCGGGCGGCTACGGCGACTCGGGTGGCAACTTCTACATTGTCGGCAACAAGAGCTTCTGGTGGAGTTCCAGCGGTTATGGCAGTACCGCCTACTGCCGGTACATACAACACGACAGCGGGTACGCATACTGGACCGCCTGCATTAAGCCTGACTTGCTGTCTGTTCGTTGTCTCCGGGACTACTAAGCACGAAGTGAAACGGAGCAAGCGGCGAATGCAAAGAATTGTGCCATGGTGGCACGAAACCCGCCAAACCCTGTATTCCCAAGGTTTGGCAGGATGAACCAGCGGGAAAACAATAGGAGATGTTCAAATGGCAAAAGAAACGAAAGTTATTAAAGTAGAACCGTTTGATACGTTTGGGATAGCTGAGATGGCTGAGATACCGCCTGAGGTATTATATGAGGCTGTAGAAAAAGAGGTAGATGAAACTATCAAACAAAAGAGGTGTTTTGGTTGGGAATTGATGGAACAACCTCAGAGAATTGTCAACCAAATTGAACAAATTGTTGGGTTTACACTTACTTTCCAGCGTGATAAATCCATGCCAAATTACGCCGAGTTGTGCGATTTAGAACAGAAGTATGAAACTCGTAATGAAGGTACACCAGCAAAACCGTATGAACCTACAAAGGAACGTCCGGGGTGTTTTATTTGGGGAATCTCAATAGCTTTAATAGTTTTCGGTGGTCTAATGGTGATAACCGGAGCAAATACAGGCTTAATTTTTATAATCTCTGGAATAGCAATATTAATGATATCAATAATGCGAGCAAACACTGTCTATTCCAACGAATATGAAGAATGGAAAATCAAATATGCTGACTGGGAGAAAAGACGTGTAGAATGGGAATCCGAAAAGTCTGAAATCCTAAAACAAGCAAAAACTCTCTTATCTACCGGAGGTGTGAAGGAGCAAATCAATCGTGGTTTCGCTATCAATGAAAAAGATGCAAATGGCGATATGTCCATACATATTGCGGCTAGTTGTGGCGACATAGAAGCGGTAAAACGGCTGTTGGACAATGGCACAAAAGTCAATGCCAGAGATCAAAGCAACCGAACGCCTATGCATCAAGCGGCTGCAAATGGTAAAGTTGATGTGATAAGATATCTGAAAAAATGCGGCGCGGACCTTTATGCAAGAGATGACGAAAACTTATCGCCTATGGATAGTGCCGTTGTATGCGAACAAATAGAAAGCATAAAATGCTTGAAAGAATTAGGAGCGGACGTTGATGCAAAAAATAATGAGGGTAGAACATCCTTGTTTCTTGCGGCTATGGGCAATGAAAATGGAGGTAAAATAAACAGCATAAAATGCTTGGTGCAATTGGGAGCTGATGTGAACGCAAGAGACAACAATGATGCAACACCCATATTCCCAGCAGCCCAAGCGGGTCATGTAGAGAGCGTAAAATGCTTGGCGCAACTAAAGGCTGATGTTAACGCAAAAGATAACTTTGATACAACACCCTTGATTCTTGCGGCTTTTACGGGCAAATTTGAATGCGTGAAATGCTTGGTGAAACTAGGAGCCGATGTAAAAGCAAAAGCCCAAAATGGCATGACACCAGAAGAAGCTGCTAAAGCTGGCGGCCATTCCGAAATTGTGGAATGGTTGCGTGCCAATAAATCGGCGATAAAAAAAATAGTTCTCCTTCTATTAGCCGGCATTTTGATAGCAATTGCATGCTTGCTCTTTTTCCGGCCAACGTCCCCACCTATAGTGCCATCAGTAGAATCTTCAGTGAAACCAGTCGATATTGAGATGGTGTTTGTGAAAGGGGGAACATTCACTATGGGATGCACGCAGGAACAAGGAAAAGATTGTTCCGGTAAAGAAAAACCTATGCGCAGCGTGACTGTGAATGATTTTCAAATAGGCAAGTATGAAATAACGCAAAGCCAGTGGGTTCAGGTGATTGGCAGCAATCCGTCTGAATTTGAGGGGGAGGATTTGCCTGTTGAAAATGTCAGCTGGAATGATGCTCAACAATTTATATCAAAGTTAAATTCTATGACCGGTAAAAATTATCGCTTGCCTACGGAAGCAGAATGGGAATACGCCGCTCGCGGCGGAGCTAAAAGCAAAGGTTATAAATATGCTGGAAGCGACGATATTGACGAAATATCGTGGTATAAAAATAACAGCGATAATAGAACACATCGGGTAGGAAGCAAACAACCCAATGAACTTGGAATATATGATATGAGCGGCAATGTATGGGAATGGGTTAATAATACGAATTCCCAAGGGCTGTCAGCGGATTCCGTAGTGGAACGTGGCGGCAGCTGGAATCGCCCGGCAAACCGTGGCCAGGTTTCCTATCTGTCCAAAGATTCTCCAAATCATTATTGCAATGCCGATGGCTTCCGCATTGCCATGTCTATTATTGGACGTCATGAGTAGAAATCAAAGCTGTTTTCGAGTTAACGGAGCCAACTCGTTTTCAGTCTGTTCTTCTCGGCACGGTGCCGGGAAGAATGTTTCACTAGGTTCCTTTAGGAGAGAAGACAATGATTTGTCCCTACTACAACTCGGATTACAAAACCTGCAACTTTTTTGGTACCTCCCAAGAAGGGTATCACAAAGAGAATTATTGCTTGTCCAATGATAATTGGAAGCGATGCGCAAACTATGAAAAAAGGAGTTATGACGAAAAGGTAAGCAAGCGGCTACGCCCAAACCCTGAGTTATAAAAAAAGCATCATAACGGTGCAAACTTGCCAAGCCTTGTGTTCCTGCGGGTTTGGCGGGGTGAACTAGCGGGAAAGGAGAATGAAAAATGGAGCAAATGCTTTCTAAAGGTTTGATAATTGCCATAATTGTCATCGTTGCTGTTTTGGTTTTTATAACCTTTTGCGTGATACTATACATAAAAATAACAAGGAAAATAAAAAGAAAAATCCAAAACAAAATAGTAGATGTAGGAGCGGATATTTTAATAAAAACAGCAGGAAAAGTTTTAGATGAAAAGACTGCAAGCAAAGTTAGTCATGCAACAACCGTTACAGCAGAAATCCTTAAAAAAGAGAATTTAATGGCAGCGGTTGCGAAAAAGGGACTCGAAATTGCAATGGACACGAAGAAAACCAAGAAACTTCTCTCCGGCATGGTGCCGGGAAGAATATTTAACAAGGTTTCTTTAGGAGAAAAGACAATGATTTGCCCTTATTACAACTCGGATTCTAAAGTCTGCAACTTTCTTGGTACTTCCCAAGAAGAGTCTCAGAAAGAGAATTATTGCTTGTCCAATGATAATTGGAAGCGATGCGCAAACTATGAAGAAAAGAGTTATAAAGCAAACACTGATTAAGTCGCTTGGGGAATAGGAGGTGGGGAGTTATGGCTCTTTTTGAGAATCTAATTTCAAATTTATCTGATAAAGCAAAACAGATTACGCCGCTTGAATAAATTGAAATTTGAAGGAAAAGCAAAAGGATTTTTAGATTTAATTTTTAACTGTCCAATATTTTTTGAGCTTCCGTTTCGGGCAATTCGTTAAAACGTTCCAAATGCTTTCGGATATTTTTTGTACGTGCCCCCGTTTTTTCAAGCTCCGCGCTTGCTAGATCGATTTTCTTTTTTGTCGCTTCCAAAATATCGCCGAATCTGCCGAATTCCGTGCGAACGGCACCAAGAACATTCCAAATTTCACTTGTCCTTTTCTCAACCGCCAAACTACGGAAACCCATTTGCAAGCTATTTAAAAAGGCAGAAATAGTAGTTGGTCCTGCAATAGTAATTTTATAATCCGTATGAATAGTCTCAAATAAATTAGGAATACGCAAAACCTCCGCATAAAGCCCTTCAAACGGCAAAAACATAATAGCAAATTCCGTTGTATTCGGCGGATCTACGTATTTCGAGCGTATATCTTTTGCAAAATTTTTAATTTTCGTTTCCAATTCTTTTTTTGACTTATCTAAAAGCGAAATGTCCCCGCTTTCATAGGCAGCCATCAATGACTCATAATCAACAGTCGGAAATTTAGAATCAATCGGCAACCAAACAACTTTATCGGAATCATCCTTACTGGGAATTTTTATTGCATATTCAACATTGTCTCTACTGCCTGATTTTGTAGCCACATTTTTTGCATATTGACTCGGAGCAAGCAATTGTTCCAGTATTGCGCTAAGTTGGTATTCTCCCAATACGCCTTTTGTTTTAACGTTTGATAGTACCTTTTTTAGATCCCCTACGCCTGTAGCCAAATTTTGCATTTCACCAAGCCCTTTTTGAACAAGCTCAAGACGTTCACTCACTATTTTAAAAGATTCGCCAAGCCGAGTTTCAAGCGTTTTGTGCAATTTTTCATCTACGGTTTCCCGCATCTTTTCAAGTTTTTCACCGTTTTCTTTTTGTATATCGGTAAGTTTTTTCTCAACGGTTTCTCGATTTTTCTCAAGTACTTGACTGGTTTCCTTTGTTAAGGTTTCTATTTTTGCAGAAAATTTTTCCTCGAATGATTTTAAGGAATTCGTCAGTTCTTCGCGATTGCTTTTTGAAGAAGAATCAAATAGCTCATTAATTGATTTTATTTTATTATCTATTAATTCTGTAAATGTTTTTAATGACGCTGTTAATTCTTCGCGAGCATCTTTTGCCGATTTATTTGTTTCGTCTCGATTGCGGCTGAATTCCTCGCGCATTGCCGATTCGTTTTTATCAAGCCTATTTTCATATTCTGTAAATTTTTGCAAGATACGTTCTTGCGAACCTTGTCTGTTTTTTGGGAAAAGCACAATAATTACAATCATTTGAATGATCACAATCGCTATAAATATAAACTGAACTATCAGATTAAATTCCATAAAATTCTCCTTGTAAAGGCATAATATAGTCGATAATAATATAGAAACTTTTCATTTTTTGTATTTTATAAAAAAAGCAAATCTCAAGAGGATAAACAAGCATCATGCTTTTAGGAAATTACAACGATTGCACGGTTTTGGAAGAACTGCCGCAAGGTTTTTACGTGGAAACAAAAGACGGCTGCGATAGAGTGCTTTTGCCGAAAACAAAAGCACCTAAAGATTTGAATATCGGCGATGAAATAAATCTGTTCATCTATTTGGACAATGAGGCTCGCCCCATTGCTACAACGCAAAAATCCAAGGCTTGCGTAAATGAATTTGCCGTGCTGCGGGTAAAAGATATAAACGATGCCGGCGCTTTTTTGGACTGGGGGCTGGACAAGGACTTGATTTTGCCCTACAACAACCAGCTCGGCGAATTGGAAAAAAACGACACCTGCGTAGTGCGGGTTTTCATAGATGAAAAAAGCGGACGCCTAAGCTCTACGGAAAAACTGCGCAGATACTTTGACAGGGATGTTTCCGAGTTAAAAGAGGGAATGGAAGTTTCGCTAATAGCCTACGATTTTCAAGAGGAACGCTGCATAGACTTTATAATCAACAAACGCTGGACGGGCAGGCTCTACTGCAACCCGGCTTCCACAGGATTGCACATAGGCGATTTTTGCGCGGGCTATATCCACAGCATAAAGGAAGAAGACTCACTCATTGTCCTTAGCCTCTCGCCCATAGGCTTTGATGCCTTAGTAGATAAACACAAAGAGGCTCTGCTAGAGGCTCTAAAAAACAATAACGGCTTTTTGCCTTTTTCCGATGATTCTTCGCCGGAAGAAATCCGCAAAAATTTTGGGATGAGCAAAAAGGGGTTCAAAAAACTTGCGGGCAAGCTATGGAAGCAGGGTGTGGTGGAGCTTAGCCCGGAGGGGATTAAACTTGCAAATTAGAACATATAATAGTGGAACATAAGCCGAAAGTACAGAAATGAAATAGGAAGTCCCTCCCAGCCTCCTCCGTCGCCTTTTTCAAAATTATATTCAACAACAGGACTAAATTCCAAAGCTATATCAATCGGAAGTTCCGGAAGGAGCCATGAAATTCCTCCTGTAGCTCCGCCTCGCACCGCGACGCCACCATGACCATGGTCATTCCAATAGCCTAATCCTCCATATGGACCCCAGTAGAGCGGAAATTTGCCCGCAGAGGCATCTGCTTTAATCACATTGTACAGAAAATAATAACCAAAATAACCGCTAACGGTAAATTTCTTGTCGTAATATGAGAGAGTGCCATAAATTTGTTGTGCGGTATTAGAGCCTAAATGCTTGTAATCTACACCATACCATTCGGCCCAACCATTAGTGCCGCCTTGCAACCAAAAACCTAAAGCACCATCTTTCCCTTGCACCTGAGCAAAAGAAATCCCCGAAAACAAAGTGATTAGCAAAATGAGTTTTTTCATGATATAGAATATAGTAAAATTTATTTTTCTATATTTTATCGCTCATTTCGGAATATAGCTCAGCCTGGTAGAGCGTCTGGTTCGGGACCAGAAGGTCGTGAGTTCGAATCTCGCTATTCCGACTGAAAACTATCACGTTTTTCAATAATTAAATTATGGACTTGTGGGTAACGGTNNACCCCAAACCCAAACATTGAGTTAACCATCACTTACTATATTTTTTATCAAAAAACAATGACTTTTCTTGTAAAAATAATATATATTAGGTACTATGTTAAATAAACACAGAGGTTCAAAATGAAAAAAACTCTAATCGTAATGTTTTCTATCCTAATAGGATGTTCTTTAGTTTTTTGTAAAGATGACCCAAAACAAAAGGCATTAAAACATATTGAAAAAACTAATAAAGAAATTGAATTACTTGTCGTTGCCGCTTCAACTTGGTCTAAACTTCAGATGGCATATAATATGGAAACAGACAAAGTAGGATCCAATATTGAAATCGGTTTTACGCCTCCGGGAGCCAGTTCGCCATCAAATTCTAGCGAATATGGATATTTCAAATACAAAACAAATGTTATTTCAGATAAAATTGTTGTTTGGGAAGCTAAGTTAATAGAAAGCATTGGGGATTGTTATGATGTTTTTTGGACTATTACTGCCGATATAGACAGCGATGGTAAACTTAAATTTAAAGGCAAAATTTCCGGAGCCGGTGAATGTCTAAAATTAGCCCCTGATTTTTGCAAAAGCGAAAATTTTAAGTGTGACGAATTGGTGATAGATTAAGGTTGCTCACCAAGCAAAGGAAAATTTTCCAAGTGAGAGCGTTTGTAGGCACTTGAAAATTTGTATATTACGAATATGGAGCAAACATTCGCTTATGTATGCGCTGTAGGTGGCTTGGCTGGAGTTGCCGCCATACTGACTGTTTTCGTAAACCATTTCAGATACAAACTGGCACCCTAGTCACGGACTAGTGTTTTCCCATCTCATGTCTTTTCACAAAAAATTTTACTCTCTAAGCCTTGGGTGCGCAAAAAATCAGGTGGATAGCGAACGGGCAACCGCTGAACTTCTGTCTGCGAATTTTAAAATAGCCGACAACCCAAAGGAAAGCGATGTGATTTTAATAAATACATGCGGCTTTATAGAGTCCGCAAAAGAGGAATCCATAGAAGCTATTCTCTCGCTTTTAAAGAACAAAAAAGCGAAACAAAAAGCCATTGTTTACGGCTGCCTCAGCCAAAGATACGGAAAAGAGCTTGCAAAGGAAATTCCCGAAGCGGATTTCTGGCTTGGCAACTATCGCACGGGAATGTTATTGGAAATTCTTGGATTTGAATCGCAAGCAAAATTATGCAAAGCAACTCCGCCCAAAAGAATAAGGAATTTTGAATTCCCCCACCACGCTTACCTGAAAATAGCCGAGGGCTGCAACCGAGCCTGTTCGTTTTGCGCAATACCGGCAATCCGTGGGAGGCAAATTTCGCAAAGCATTGAAAATCTTGTTTGTGAGGCAAAGCAGCTTGAAGAAAACGGCGTTCAGGAACTTTCTCTGATAGCTCAGGATTTGAGTTCTTACGGAACGGACTTATACAAGACAGTTAGTTTGGAACGGCTACTAGAGGCTTTGTTGAAAAACACAAAAATTCCCTGGCTGCGTTTAATGTATCTTTATCCCGAGCACATAACAGACGGCTTGCTGAACTTAATGGCAAAAGAACCTCGCATTTGCAAATACGCAGACATACCAATTCAACACGCAAGCGACAAAATGTTAAAATTGATGCGGAGAAAATACACTGCAAAGAATCTGCGAGATACACTTTGCAAAATGCGGGAAATGGTCCCCGGCATAACGCTTAGAACAACGGTTCTCCTCGGATTTCCGGGTGAAAGCCACAACGACTTTGAAGAACTTATGAACCTTGCGGAAGAAATTCGCTTTGAACATTTGGGCGGCTTTATATGGTCACCCGAAGAGGGAACTGCGGCCATGAAATTAAAGGAGGAGCTGGTTCCGGTAGAAACAGCAAGGCTAAGATTGGATGCTTTGATTGAGCGTCAGGAAGAAATTTCCACGGAAAAAAACTGTGCCATGATAGGGCAAACCATGGATGTAATTTTAGACAGCATTGCGGAAGAAAGCGAGTTTCATTTTTATGGCCGCACACAGGGCAATGCTTTGGAAACAGACGATGTGGTTAGGGTTTTAGAGGGCAGCGGCGATGTTGGGCAGATTAGGAAGGTGAAAATTGTAGATGCCGGGACGCATGAGGTGGATGGAATTTTAACTATATTGTAACAACTGTCTAGGACCGGTACACTTATGAACTGCAAAATAATGTCTGAATTTCTTTTGATTGCCTCTTGTCTGGCCATCGCAGATACCACAGCCGAAAAGATAAAAAATGCCTCCTTTCTGTATCCTTTTTTTGAAAAGCTGATTCAGTTGGAAAATACCAAAAAAGGAAAGATCAATGTTCTTCATATAGGCGATTCACACGTTTGGAGCCCTGCTTACTCAAAAGCTATACGCCGGTCGCTGCAGAAACAATTCGGGAACGGCGGGCGCGGATTCGTATTTCCATATTTCAAGGATAAAAACAGCGCACGGACAATTACCTTCACATCAAATGTGCCGTGGCAGAATTGCAGAAACAATGCGCCGTTAACATGTGACCCCGACACCGAATTCGGAATGGCCGGCTATGGGCTAAGTACCGATTCCGAGCAATTTGTCCTCACAATGGAAATAGGCGATGCGCAGGAGTATTTTAACACGATAAAAATAGTTTCCTCTGCCACTCCGTCTATCTTTCGCCTTGCAACAATTGATAACGCAAAGCCCTCCGTGTTCCGCACACTCGAATATCAACGGCAAGAGCAGTTCGTTTCGGTGTATAATCGGAATAAACCCCTCTCGAAAATACATTTGCTTCCTGCCAAAAAACAAGCACGCTATAATCTCAACGGAATAATCCTTGAAAACGATGCCCCTGGTGTGATCTATCACAATATAGGAACCTTAGGCTCGCAAGCATATCACTTCAACGCAACCCCTCTATTCTTTGAACAGCTCCCGGTGTTGTCGCCCGACCTTGTCATCATATCATTTGGGACCAATGAAGCGTTCGATGAAGTTCCCGCAGAAAAATTTATCGCGCAGATAGACCTGCTGATGCAAAATGTCCGAAATATGTGCCCGAATGCTTCAATTATGGTGACAACTCCGCCTACATCGCTGCTCAAACGCGGTGAATTGAATCGACACTCTTTGGAATATTCCACTCGCTTGATACAAAGAACGGATGTCCCCCTGTGGGATTTGTATTCGTTTACAGGCGGGCTTGAAGGAGCGAAAGACCCCAAAGCGATACAGATAGGCTCTGACAATGTTCACTATACGGCTCAGGGATATACCGATCAGGGAAGGGCGTTTATCAACGCCCTTCTGAACGAATACAAATACTATAAACAAAATCGAACAACCGGGGCGAAATGACTGAAAAGAGTGAATGCACATTGTTGTCATATCTCGAATTGATAGCTGTTTTGCTCTTTCCGGCAGTTTTTATCGTTTGGTATTCTTTTTCCGATAAGGAATTTGGGAAAGGTGATATGATTCTGCAAAAAGCGGATATCGCCGACCATTTTCGAAATAATACCTTGCCGGTAACCCTCGTTGATACCGTTGTCATACAAGAACAGGATTCAATAGTTGCAACTGCGGATTCAATTGTTCAAGACACATTGCCTCAGCGCATTCTTTTATTCGGGGATTCCATGCTCGAAGGTATCGGCAAACGCATGGAACAATATGCCGCTGAAAATAACCATGAATTATTATATGTGATATGGTACGCGTCTTCTACAAAAATTTGGGCAGAGCACATAGATACATTGAAGCATTTTATGAAAAAATTTCAGCCGACTTACATCGTAGTCAGTTTAGGTACAAACGAATTATTTGTCAAAGAGCCAAACAAGAGAAATTCATTCGTAAAAACAATTATTCAGACAATCGGTGATATTCCATACGTTTGGATAGGCCCGCCTAATTGGAAAAAAGATACGGGAATCAATCAAGTGATAGAAGATAACGTGGAAACTCATCGTTTTTTTCCTTCCCAAAAACTCACTTACAAAAGAGGTTCGGACAACATACATCCGACTTTTGCTTCAGCGGCAAAGTGGACGGACAGCATTGCATACTGGATGAACAACGACGTTAAGCATAGAATAATTTTGGAATTACCGAAAAAAAATGATATATGCGGAAAACATATCTATTTGCAACCTTTAAGATAAAACCGATATGACTTTTCAGCAAATAACAGACGGTATTATCGCTCTTTTTTCTCGTCAACCGAGAGATCCCTTGCTTTTCACTTCCGGTTCTTTTTGGCTTCTGTTCATAGGGTTTATTCTCATCTATGCTTTTTTATGCAACCGAAAAAATCGCATGATGCTGTATGTTGCAACATTCAGTCTTTTTTTTGTTTACCTGAGCAACGGACTTGTATTTCTGCTGCTGCCCGTCACGGCAATATATGATTTTTTCTTAGCGAGACGATTGCACAACTGCAAAAACAAAAAAGCCAGAAAGGCGTATTTACTTCTTTCAATATCACTCAGCGTTGGAATACTCGCCTATTTCAAATACGCAAACTTTTTTTTAAAAACGTGGAATGATCTGTTTGCCGGAAATTTCTCCATGCTCGACATTTTCCTCCCTATAGGAATTTCTTTTTACACATTTCAAACCATCAGTTATGTTGTGGATGTTTACAGAGAAAAAATCAAACCGACCGATTCACTGCTTCAATACCTCTTCTATATATCCTTCTTTCCGTTGATATTTGCCGGCCCCATCATGCGTGCCGGTAAATTTTTTCCGCAGATAACGGATGATAAGAAAATAGACAAGGCTATGATTTACAGCGGTTTATGGCTGGTTATACTGGGAATTGCAAAAAAAGCGATTTTTGCCGATTACATCGCTCAGTATAATAACTGGGTTTTCGAAAACCCCTTGCAATATTCGGGCTTTGAGGGTTTAATGGCGGTAATCGGATACACTGCGCAGATTTATTGCGATTTTTCCGGATACAGCGATATCAGCATAGGTCTTGCTTCAATAATGGGATTTGATTTGGGCAAAAATTTCAATTTTCCTTATCAAGCGTGCAATCTGTCGGATTTTTGGAGAAGATGGCACATTTCGTTATCATCGTGGATGCGCGATTACATTTACATTCCATTGGGAGGCAATAGAGCCGGAAAATTCCGAATCTATATGAATAACTTAATCACAATGCTGATAGCCGGTCTTTGGCATGGTGCTTCGTGGATGTTCGTAATTTGGGGAGGCTTGCATGGCCTCGGTTTGATCATTCACAAATTGAATAAACCTTGGCTGGATAAACTACCCGATACCAAACCGGTTTTATTTCTGTCTTGGTTGCTGACATTTTCGTTTGTGGCATTTTTGTGGATTTTCTTTCGCGCCCCAAATATGGCAGCATGTTCGGATTTAATTACGCATATTGCGCTTGATTTTGATTTAGCCTACGCCATTCCGTTTTTTTACGCAAGGAAGACTTGGTGTATCTTATTAGCCCTCATTTTTCTTCTTCATATGATACGCCCCGCTTGGCATGAGAGAATAAAGGGCTGGTTTATCCGTTCACCGTGGATAGCGAAAGCACTTCTTTTCTCAATCGTCATACAATTGGTCTTGCAATTCAGCACCGGAGAAGTGCAGCCGTTTATTTATTTCCGGTTTTAGTACCTTGAGGTTGCCCCTTTGCCATGATGTCTGCCCTGCAACGATATTTGCGTATTCGCCACGATATTTGCATTTTTATGGTGCAAAAATGGCATCACCCGACGTGTTGTAGGGGCACCGTTGAGGTGCCCCATTATTTTCCCCTCGCCACAAAATTAGGGTAGGAGATGCGTTTGCCCAAACTCTATACCCTATACCCAAGCGAATAAATCAACGTTTACTAAATTAACAATCGGATGAAACCCCTTGTTTTTATATTCGCACTTCTTTTCCTAGTTTCTTGCGCAACTACCTCTATGGTGAGGGAAAATGCGAATGCACGTTACGAGGAATATAAAAGCGCGGCGAAATACCATGCGGACTCAGAAAAGGATTACTTGGTTTTGCTTGAAAATTTAGAGAGATACCCTAAAGAACCGTACCTTTTAATGCGAAAGCAAATACTTCGCAGGGAAATTGAGCAAAACCGGCTGCTTATGCTCCAAGCACGCTCTGAGTTTGAAAAAGCATTGCAGGAATGGGATTTGGCGGTGCAAAAAATGGAAACCGGATTGCCTAGAGATTCCATTGATTTAAGGCAAATCTTCGGACTGCCGTCTCCAAAGGATACCGTTTTGATTTACGATAGCGATTGATGATTAATCATTAAATCATATATCAATTTCACTGCAAGTAAAATGCTCGCAATTTGAATAAATCTTTTTATCCAAATCTGGTCGTGTTTGTGCTGGAATTTGCTGCCTAGGTAGCCCCCTAAAATTCCACCTAAAGCCATGCAAAATGCAAAGCTAAAGATGATTTTGCCTGCAAAAAACAAACCTACGGAACTTATGAGCAAAAGCCAAATAGTTATGAAATTTTTAATGGCGTTCACTTGCTTTAAATCCAGGCCGCTGTATTTGCGCAGGGCAAAAATTTGAATAAAGCCAACCCCTACTTGCAAAAGAGTACCATAAAGACCAACAGCCATAAACCCCAAAAAAGCCTTTAAACCGAGTTTTGCCGGCGGAGCTTTAGGGGGCTTTCCAAAAGGATCTGTGCCGAGGGAACTCATAATTGCAACTGCAACCATAACAACAGCGAGCAAACCTTGAAAGCTGGAATCGTCAATGGTCACAAGGAACAGGGTTCCAAGCACTGCGCCTATGAGGGTCGGCAATAGAAGCGTTTTAGCGATATCCATTCGCAAATAGCCATAGCGTTTTAAACTGAACACGGAGCTAAGGACTCCCAAGAGCATTCCAAATCGGTTTGTTCCGTTTGCAACGGTGGGCGGCAAACCCAGCAAAATCATAATAGGCAAACTGAGAGAACTGGCTCCGCCGGCAATGTTATTTATAAAACCGACAACAAGACCAAGTGCAAAGAAAATTAAAGCTTCAAACAAGTTTTTACTTCCGAAAGGGAATATAGAAATTTCTAAATTCACAACCATGATAGAATTTGTTTCTAACACAAATTTTGCACCGTCTAACCCAAAGGCGGAGAACGTCGGCGAACCTTTGCACTTGCAGCTTGGGCATAAAAGCGAAGTTGCCCAACCTTCTTATGAAGAGGTTTTTGCAAAGTTGGATTCGCCGGAAATTAAAACCAGGATAGGGCATTTGTTAAAACAATATCCTGTTGAACAGGGTGCGCTTTTGGAGGTTTTATGGATTGCCCAAAGCGAACTTGGCTGGGTTCCACATGCCGCAGTTAAATGGGCAGCGCAAATTTGCCGGTGTTCTCCGGCACATGCTTGGGGAGTTGCAACTTTTTACACGATGTATAAACATGCTCCGACAGGGCGGTTTTTTTTGCAATTCTGCCAAAATATATGCTGCCACACAGCGGGCGCGGAAAATATAATCTCCATAGCGGAAAAAAAACTGGGCATAAAAGCCGGTGAAACCACAAAGGATAATTTATTCACAATAGTTAGGGCTGAATGCCTCGGTGCGTGTGGCAACGGGCCTGTAATGCTGGTGAACGATGATTTTGCAACCGATGTGATTGCAGGGGAATTGGCCATGCCTTTGAATGTCGGCTTAAACGAAGAAAGGCTGGACAAAATTATAGCATGGTGCAAAGAGAGGGCTGCTAAAATGCCGCTGGAGCCGAAAAGAGAACCTCTTGGCGGTGTTACCGGCGCTGTTCACGGCGAACCCCAAACTACGGATTTTGCGCCTGCTCCTCCCGCGCTTGGGGTTAAGGCAACAGCAGGTGAAAACGGAGTGAGCATTGTTTGGAAAATCGCCCCGGAGGTCACCGTTCTAGCTGTGGAACGCAAGAACGGCAAAAAATGGGAACTTATCGGTAACCCAAGCGTTAAGGATAAAGAATTTGTCGATGCAAACGGCAAATCCGGTTATGAATATCGCATAATAGCTACAAGCGGCGAAAGGGCGGCTAAACCCTCTGCCGTATCTATTTCTTAAGACCTTTAAAAGCGTCTTTGAGCTTGTCTTTGCCTGCATTGGTGGCTTTTTTCTTTTGAGCTTCCAGTTCGGCTTTTGCCTTTGCTTCCGCTTGTTTCTTTTTTGCCTCAGCTTCGGCTTTTGCTTTGTTTTCCAATTCTTTTTTCTTAGCAAGAGCCGCTGCCTCTAGTTTTGCTTTTTCCTCATTTAGCTTTGCCGTAGCAGCATCTTTAAGGTTGCTCAAAGGATTTTCGTTCTTGCTGGCATCAAGAGTGACTTTCGGATCCGAGAATGTGCCGCCTATGTTAAAGAATAAAAGAGCATTCCCGTTTCCGTCTTTTGCATAAAGAGCTACCGGGCTTGCTTTTGTAAGGTTGTTCAAATTGGAACTTACGGAAGAATTTAGAGTGTTTTGCAATTTCAAATTAAGAGCTCCGTCAAAACCTACTCCGCCGCTAAAGGCGAGCAAACCTAGGCTACTGGCATTTATGTTGAGGTTCTTAACCAAAAGCTGCCCGTTTCTTGCCTCAAACTCCGCTTTTAAATCATTAAAGCTCATATCGCCTTTGCTGCTTACCGGAACCTTGCCGCTCAAAACTTTTTTCCCGGCTACGTCGAAGTTAGAAATACTGCTGCCTACGGAACCCAAAATTTTAGAACCTCTCAAACTTCCGTTTGTCACTTGCAGTGAAATAGGCCCGGATAAATTATCGACAAAATTTTGCGGCAACCCTTTAGTGCTCACATTCATATTAATACTGAGTTTTCCGAAAATCGTGTTGTCTAAGCTGCGAATCTGTTTTGCAATTTCGGAATTTCCGGTGACATTGTTTTTTCCATGGGTTATAAAATCATTTGCTTCCACTTTGTCTGCATTTAAAGCGAATTTCACGTCTGCAGATTTTCTGTTGTTCAAATCAACCGCAACGTTGGTACTGAAGCTGCCCGTGTAGAACCGCCCCTTTCCTGTTACATTTGCTCTTTTGTTTGCGAATTTAACTCCCATATTAAAATCGGAGATAGTCAGATAGCGAAACACCGTGTTTGCCAAGTTTATATTTATATTTGCCACTATGTCCGGAAGTTCGGGATATTGCTCCATCGGAATGCTTTCTTCTTCGGGTTTGTTCGGGTCACCGGGCGGGAGCAAACGATCCAGTTCGAGATTTGAAGAGTTAACATCTATATTCACATTTGTTTTCTTGCCAACCGCAAGTTTTGGCATTACCATAGCTAAGTAATCTTTTACAAGAACTTTTACTTTAGCATCGGATTTCCCAATTCTCACCGAAGGTTCCACGGAAATTTCCGTGTTTGAAAATTTAACAGCTCCGTTAACGGAAATCGCATCGGGAATGAGCGGGGTTTTCGCTACTATGTTTTGCAAACTTGCATGGCCGTTAACGGAAAGTTTTTCCGGATATGCAGGGTCTAGAATACCCTTTGCCCCTATGGTTGCTTCTATTTTTCCGGAAAGATCGCTTAAATCCTTAATGGAAATCAATTTATTGGCGAGCGCAAATAAGGCACCTAAATCCAATTTTGTACTCACAGACAAATTATTCAGCAGGGGTTGCGGAGAAAGCAAGTTGCTTGCATCCAGCAAAACATTTGTGGGTTGCCCGGCCAGCGAAAATGCAAACGGCTTAATGCTCACCGTATTTTCCGTGAACGCGATATTGCCGTTTAAACCGCTAATGCCCGCCGGCAAATCGCTGTGCCCGACCGCTATATTGCTCAAAACCAAATTTCCGCTTATAGGCGGAAGTTTTTTCGGAACAATTGCGCCTTTAACAGCGGCGTTAAAGGTTACGGTTCCGCTTGCTTTGACTTTCGGAATTTCCGGATTTATTCCTGCGGGAATTTCTTTTAGCAATTCTGCCAAATCTATTTTATTGGACTCCACTTTCAAGTCTGCGACTTTTATGTCTTTCAAAAATTGGTGAACCGTTCCGCTTGCGCTTATGTTTATGGATTGCAAACCGGCCGATAAACTTTGAATGTCTATAAGTTGCGACCGCAAGTTTGCATTGATGTTTGTGTTTAAAAATATGCTTATGCCGCCTTTGCGAACTCCAAGCCCGGCGTCTTCCAAAGAAATTTCCTTTAGGGTCAGGGCAGTTGATGTTTTTATGTTTTCAAGAGTTTTGTCCAAAGAAAGCCTGACGTTCAAGTTCATATCGCCCAAAATAATTTTTCTTTTTTGGGAGCGGTCGTTGAAAATCACCTTTGCGTTTTTTATGTTGAATGAATTCAAGGAGAGAGAGCCGGGCAATTCTATGTTAGAGAGGTCCAGTTTTGCCGTATCTTTTGCCGTAGAGTCCGGATCGCCGCCCAAGCCGTCTATTGAGGTTCGGCCATCCGGCAGAACCTCGTAGAGCAAGCTCAAATTTTCAATTGAAATTTTGTCCACGGCGAGTTGCAACTGCAAAATCTTTATAAGGTCTATTTTAGCTACTACAAGCGGCAAATCCAGCATTGGGTCTTTGCTAAATCCATTGCCGGGATTGTTGGCTATCTTTATGTTTTCCAGCTTAACCCCAAGGGGCCATAGACTAAGGCCTGCGTCTCCAACGGAGACCTCTCGGTGCAGTGCCTCTGTGGCTTGTTCTTCCACAAGGGCTTTTATTTTTTCCGGGGGAAACATCAGCCTAACTACAACAATAGCTATGACCAAAAGAAGGACGAAGACTATGGCTAAAATGCCTAGGATTTTGAGGAGTTTTTTCATAATGTGTAATATAGAAAACGCTGATTAACTCGTTTTGGTATAGACACTGATATTTTTCTACCTTATTTCCATGCCATACTTTCCCGTTATAGGTTTGGAAATTCATTGCCAGCTTGCCACAAAAACAAAGCTCTTTTGCGGTTGCGAAATAGAGGTAAATACAGAACCCAATAAACACGTTTGCCCCGTGTGTTTGGGGTTTCCGGGGACGCTTCCGGTTCCGAACAGAGAAGCGGTTAATCTCGCCATCAAATTGGGCCTTGCCCTTAACTGCGAAATAGACAGCCGTGCGCTGTGGACACGCAAAAATTATTTTTACCCCGACTTGCCAAAGGGCTACCAAATAACCCAAACAGGCGGAATTCCCGTTTACGACCACCCCGTTAGCAAAAAAGGCTACATTGAGATAATCAGCGAAAATGGTGAAAAAAAACGCATCGGCATAACCCGCATTCATATGGAGGAAGATGCCGGCAAACTAGTTCACGACTTTTCCCCCGAAAATTCCCACTTTGATGCAAACCGCTGCGGAACCCCGCTCTGCGAAATTGTGACCGAGCCGGATATTCGCAGCCCGGAAGATGCGGTTTTGGTTTTGCAAAAGATAAAGCAGATTTTGGAATACACCGGAGTTTCCAATGCGAATATGGAAAACGGAAATATGCGCTGCGATGGCAATATCTCCATTCGCAAAAGCGAAGATGCCCCCTACGGCATAAGAGCGGAAATCAAAAATCTGAACAGTTTTTCCAGTTTGCAAAAAGCCTTAGAAGCGGAAATCGCTCTGCAATCCGTAACCCTGGACAGCGGGCGGGAAGTAGAGCAATGCACCAAACGCTTTGATGTAAACCACAATAAAACCATAGTCCTTCGCAGCAAAGAAGACAGCCAAGACTACAAGTATTTCCCCGAACCGGATTTGCTAAGGCTCTTTATAGACCAAAGCCTGGTGGACAGCATAAGGCAAAATATGCCCGAACTTCCCGACACACGCCGCAACAGATTTATGCAGAGCTTTGGGTTAAGCGAATACGATGCCCAGGTTCTTACCGCAGACAAGGAAGTGAGCGATTGGTTTGACATTGCCGCCAAAACCTGCAAAAATCCAAAAATCCTCGCAAATTGGGTGACTTCCGAACTTATGCGGGAATTAAAGGAAATGGAAGGCGGCATCTCCGCCTTGAAATTCAAACCTCAAGACTTGGCGCAAATGGTGAACCTGATAGAAAACAACACCATATCCGGAAAAATCGGAAAAACCGTTTTCGCAGAAATGCTCTCAACCGGCAAAGACCCGGACACAATAGTAAAAGAAAAAGGCCTTGTGCAAATAACGGACACAAGCGAAGTAGAAGCCATCATCCGCAAAGTGATAGAAGCCAACCAAAGCCAGTGGCAGGAGTTCAAAGGCGGCAAAGCACAGTTGCGCGGCTTTTTTGTGGGGCAGATAATGAAGAACAGCGGCGGGAAAGCGAGTCCGGGAGTGGTGAATAGGTTGCTGGATGAAATTTTAGGGTGAGAATATGCGGTA
>LIUH01000153.1:0-7613 GCA_001462225.1 Fibrobacteria bacterium GUT31
GTGCGATTCAAAATAACCTATGTCCGGTATTCGAACCCAGTTAAAAGCCGTTTTAAACCAATATGAATTGCCGTCCAAAACCATTCTCAAAGTTCCGGTTTTGTCGCCTGAAGGCAAAGCCCCCGTTGTTTGCACGGGCGATTTGATCAGGACGGAATCCAATACGGCGCTTTCCGTCTTTATGGTGTGAAAATTTCCTTCCAAATCTCGTATTACAAGAGTCTGGTCAGCCGTTGCAAAGCCCCACTGCCCATGTGCGAGCAGCATTGAACTGCTGTCGCTGACAAGTTGGGTAATGCTGGTTGTTATCCTACGTATCACTATTGCCGCTCGTATTGCCATTTATCCCTCCGAGTAAAATTCTTCAACAGGTTCTCTTTCGTCTATTGTTTTTTGGCCATCAAGCAAATTTTCATCAAGCCAAAGAATATCTTTCAACGGCGCCGAATTCACAAATTCAATCAGCACCGCATCTTCTGCCGGAGCGAGCGAATAGCCAACTATCCATCCGTTCAAATGGTTGTTTCTGAATCTTCCGAATGCCAAAGTTGCCCGCCTGAGCAAAAGACTGGAAAGACTTCCGCTTGGCAGGCGGCCAAGCGGCACTTTGAAAGAAATTATGGTTTTTGCGTACGAATTATGCCGAGCCGTGTTTATAAAGCTTTGCAGCCAAAGCTCGTCCGATCCGAATGCCGCTATCTGGTGCTTTGTGTATCTTTCATCGAGCTTGTTCCTTCGCTTTGTTTTGGCAAAAGCGGCTTGGGATATATCCCATAATTTTTGCACGGATTCAATCCCCGTGCCCAAAGTTCCACTCACTGCCTCGCGCCAAATAGGTTCCGTTAAAGGCGTTATCTCAAGCTCCAGACCATTCGTGAATTCGGATTGCAGCCGCAAAACGGGCGGCGGGGTGTACGCAAACAATGCGTCCGCCCCATAGCCACTTACCCTGAGGCTAACAAGCTCGCAATCGGCTATAAGCTGACCGCCTGACACATTTACCTTGTACTTGCCACCTACACGCAGCTCTCTTGCGTCCGCCGGGAAAAACACTCTTGCGCCGAACCCTGAAATTTCGCTTGAAGTCTCTTCTTTCATGTACCCGGCATAAATCAGTTGCGCCGTAAACGTATTGCTGGGCGGCGGAATTGAAGGGATTTCAGATCTTGGATAAGCGAAAGAAAGCGTTTTCTGCTCGCCCCGCACATTTGCTGAGAAATTCCATTCCGAGGCTATAGAACTCCAGTCTATGCCTCTAATTTCAAGGCTGCCTTTCGTCACGTCGCTTGGTGTTACGTGCCATTCGGATTCGCCGGAAAGAAAGTATCCGGCATGCAATTTTGAACCATTAGAAAATACCGAAAAATTAGCGGCACGGCATATCTCGGCTATTTTATCCGCAAATTTGTCTTCATGCTTGAATGGTATAAAAGATATTGCGCTTTCTCTTCGCTCGGAATCTAAGTTTGCATCCTTTGGGAGCTTATCGCCTACCTCCTCAAAGCTTTGTTCATCCACGTTTACATCGCAGTCCAGGCATAGCTGTCTGGTTAAGCGGGCGATGTCGTGGTTTGGCGGATCAAATTCTCTCTTGTCGCATCCTTTGATAAGCAGGCTTTCCGGATCTAAATCTCGCTCGTACTCAACTGGCAGAGCTGAGAGGTGCAGCATTCCCGCCATATCCTGCGAACCGTCGGCAGCGTCAAATCTAAACTTTATTGTCATAGATAGATATTTCGCTTCAAAATCTAAATCAATTGCAAAATCATTCAAAACATCGCTGGTGCGGCTTCCAGAACAGCTTTTCCCCACAATCGCTCTGCCGGACTCATCGACTGCAACCACGTCCAGCGAAAAGGAAATTCCAGTATGCGCGTAGAAAGAAAGTCTCGGTTTGACTTTGCATTTTCCATCAAAGGGCAAATCATCTATGCGCCAATAAAAAGAAGTGTACAGGTTTACAAAAATCGGTCGGCCGCCCTTGGCGGGGTGTAGTGGATCTTGTGCAGGTGCGAAATAATGGAAAACCACAGAAGGCCCATCCGGATCGTCAGAGGAGTCATCTAGATAAGCATAGGGGTCATCTAGATAGTTCGCAGTTCCATCATCAACGGCAAGCTGCTCGCCAGCCACCGGGAATATTCGGAATTTATAACCCTCGGGTTGTGCATTCGTGCAGTCAATTTCCGCCTGCGGGCGGCTCCTGACTTCGACACTTTAAATTTTATAAAAACGTAAGTTCAGTTTGCAAAATGACGATTATTAATTTTTTTTATCCATTTTGGCTGAACATTTATTATATTTACAACAGAAATTGCATAACAAGAGTTTTTATGAAAAAGAAGAGAGAGATAAAAAGACGTATGCCTCCTACTGATGGAAGCATAAAGCTGTCAAAAGCTGCTTTATGGACTTTAAAGCATCCCGATGGCATAGACCTTGTCATTCACGATATGCGTGCGGTTATGAGGTAATATGCGTTATCTGATAGATACGAATATTTTTTTATTTTTTATACGTGAAAACGATAGACTTTCCAAAGAAGTTTTTGAGTCGCTTTGCGATCCTTTAAATACAATAAATATCAGTTCAAGGAGCATAGAGGAAATTATCCTTTTGCTTAGAATCGGCAAAATTCAAACTTCCTTGTGGAAAGAAACAAAAGATATTTTCGCCAACATAGAAGAGCTCGGTTTCTCAGTAGATTATTTCAAAAAAGAACATATATTAACATTAGGCAAACTTACACCCATTCCCGACCACAAAGACCCTGTAGATCATGCTATAATGGCACACGCCATAACCAACAAAACTACGCTTATAAGCTCGGATAGCAAAATGCGTTTTTACCAAAATCAGGGTTTAAATTTTATTTGGAATAGGGTTTGAAATCCTTGTTTTGCTCATATATGACCTCCTAAGCCATAGGCGGAGCTTCGCCTTAAGGTGGATTCTTCACACACCGCACAGCGTACCTATTCGTCTTAAGGCTGTTGGAGCTGGAGAAAGATGTGCTGTATTCGGTTATTTCCCTGTGAATAGCATTTAGAACATCGTATTCAGTGGCAGTCCACCAGCGGCCGTTACCGCCTTGAACCCAAGATTCTGAATTGGTTGGGACGTTGTAGCTGCTCGGCAGGGCCGAAAAGCCGTAATCGTCTGTGCCGCCGTAGCTGAAATAGGTGGTGGTATTGTAACCCCAACCTCCTACAGATTTCAATTCAGTTGCAGAACTATTGCCAACGTAACTAATCAAAACTCCCCATTCATCACTGCTAGGTATATGCCAGCCACTAGGGCAAGCAATTTTAGCATTTTCCCAATTGTAAAGCCTACCAAATGTTGCACATCTGTTGTTGCCGTAACCATCGGAACCGCTGTAACCACCGCATATACTGCCGGTTATATCGAAATTCAAATTCTCCGCCATCCATGTTTGTGAGTTTATGATAACTGTTTTATAGTTTTTATAGTCTCGGTTATCAGTAAGAACACCATATTTTGTTATTGTGCCTTCTAAACAATAATCGGTTTCAGGTTCGTATGTACTGTTTTCGCATTTGTTATAACGCATATTTTTGTTTTCAGAGCAGAACTGGCTAAGCAAGTCGTAATAACCATCAAAACAACAGTCCTTTGTTTCAAGATCGTATAAGATGTCTTTACAACAACGATACTCACTAGGATCATATTCAGCCCAATGGCATTTGGGCCAAACTATGTGATTGTTGCAAAACTGATTAGATGTGTATTTTTCACTATCACAAAGTGCTGTTTTCACATTGTCAAGGCAGAACATTTCTGAGGGATCGAAATTTTCGCCATTGCATTTATCGTAAAGTGTTGTGCCGACGCAGAACCGCTCAGACACGGTGTATTTACTGTTGCCACAGCAGTCCTCCGTTACAGGATCGTATTGCAAACCAGGATTGTATTGCGAACCACCGCATTTGTCTTTAACCTCGCCGTCGTGGCAAAACTGGTAATTATAGAATTGCTGGTAACCACCACAAAACGGGGTTTTCACATTGCCAAGGCAGAACACCTCTAAGGGATCGTAGTCCTCGCCGCCGCATTTGTTTTTAACTTCGCTTTCGTTGTAGCAGAACTGGCTAGACACGGTGTATTTATCGTTGCCACAGCATGCCTCCCCAGGACTGTATGGCAAAGTGCCACCGCATTTGCTTCTAACTTCGCTACCGTCGTAGCAGAACTCATTGATTTCGAATTCCCTTCCGTCACAGAGATCGGTAATCTTATCGTCAAGGCAGAATTCTTTAGTGGTGGTATATTGACTGCCAACACAAAGTGGGTAAAGCTTGTTATTATTGCAGAAATGAGTTGATTCATCAAGGGGCAGCCCGCCACAAGAATGTGTGCCGTTAGCGTCGCAATGATGGGTTCTTTTATTATAGACTATATTGTTGCAACACGCATCTCTATCGCCAAGGTATGTGGAACCGCCGCATTTTGGGTAAACAGTGGTACCGTAGCAGAAGTGAGTTTCTTTGTTGTATGTTTCTTCGCATAGCTCCGAACTGCTGCTCTGCTCAACACTTGACGAACTTGACGAACTCTGTTCAGCAGACGAACTGGATTGCTCACCTTGGGAGGAACTCCCCCCTTCGCTGCTTGAAGACATAGCGGCCATATCCAAATCTCTCTCGCTGGGATGGTCAAAAGGACCCTTGTCTGAACACGACAGAACTATAGCCGTGACTGCAAATATGATTATTAGGACCGTTTTTGACATAGATTAAATATATAAAACGCTGATTGACTCGCTCACTATACCGCTACACTTGCTATTTCGCCGTCTGCGAATACGGTTTTCAATGTAGAACCTGCTGCCGTCTCTTTTGCCGAGCGTAAAATTTTTCCCTTATCATCTTTGGTTATGGTATAGCCCCTTCTTAGCTGGGTCTCCGGATCCATCGCTTTTACCCTTTCTTCCAGTAATTTCAATGCCTGATTTTGATAATCCGTTATCTTAGGTACACCCCGTTGCAAACCGAGTGTGCTCCGGGAGAGTTTTTCCTTTTCCTGCGCGAATCTTTTATCGCACATATTTGAAAGAAACAAAACCTTGTAATTTATTCTATCGCGCTCTCTCACAAATATCTGCATTAAATTTTCAAATTCAAAAGCTATGGTTTGCAGCATTTGCCAAGCGGCATCCACCCTCTCTATTAAAAACTTTGCGCAATCCGTTGGGGTTATCAAATGCGTGTGAGCTACCCTGTCCAAAAGGCTCTCGTCTATTTCATGGCCTATGCCGGTTATCACAGGCAGGGGAAAAAGCGCCGCCGCCCGGCAAAGGGCATAGCTGTCAAAGAAAACCAATTCGGTCTTTGCTCCGCCGCCCCTTATTATGCAAACAATATCCAAATCCTCATATTCCCTTAACTTGCCCAGAGCGTTTATTATATCGTTTTCCGTATTTTGCCCTTGCATCTTAGCAGAGACGGTTGTCACGTTAAAAGCATAACCGGAAGCTTTGATTGTGGAGATAAAATCGTTGTAAGCAGCACTGCCCTCCGATGTTATAAGCCCCACGCTAAGGGGTAAAAGAGGAATCGGGAGTTCTCCGTTTATGCGGTGCAAGTTCTCTTTAACAAGCCTTTCCCAAATCTTCATTCTGGTTATAGCTATCTCCCCCATTGTAAAAGCGGCGTCCATATCCAGTATTTTGCACTGGAATTTGCCGTATGGAATGTAAAATTCCGCTTCCAGCAAAACCTTTACCTTCATGTCTTTTTTTATTTGGAAAGGCATGGGCAGTTCGCTGAGACGTTGGCAAAGAATTGCGTATTGATAGGCATACATCACGGCTCCAAGCGAGGCCTTCGGCAAAACGGAGTCATCTTCGTATTCGGCTAGAGTTATATAAACCATTTTGCCCTTTTCCTGCAAGCTGGCAATGGTGGCACAAACCCAAACCTGCGGAATATGATTTTTTACAAACCGCTGAACGGAAAGCAGGTAATTGCTCAAAGAATAAGATGCTTGCGGGTCAGGCATTTTGCCCTTCGGCAAGGGCAGCCTCCAGAACAAAACTGCCGATTTCCGGAGAACTGAATGGGATAACTATCGTGGGCGCATACTTAGGCATATACACCATGTGCTTTGAGCCTCTGGCTATGGATGGCAATGAAATTCCGAATTTATTCTCTTTGATGAATTTCTTGACATAGCCCGCTATTATATTCACCAATTCGCCTACGGCATCGCTTACATCTGGCCCCAATTGCGTGAAATTCTCGCCCAGAAACTTATTTACCGTTTTGAGCGCGGCTTGTTCGGGGAAGCCTATGACCACGGCTCCCTTGATAGTTCCGGAAAGGCCTATCATGCCGGAAATATCCTTCATATTCACTTCTGCGGTGAGTAGATAGGGTTTGCCGGCTTCCACTTGAAGCGCCAGCATTTTTTGAAAGGTATCTCTTGTGGCAAGAATAAATGCGTTTATCCATTCGGCTTTCATACCGGAGAATGTAGAAAAATTCTAAGGAAAACGCTGGTAAACTTGCAAGGGGAGTGGAAAAGACATGAATTTAAGCGTTTTTCTACTCCCTATTCCCCACTCCCTACTCCCTAAGCGGTAAATCAGCGTTTTCTATATTTCTATTTGGGAGTTATAAAATTTATGCGCCTGCAATACTTTCCGTGGTTGTTCGATGACAAAGCTGCTTGGGAGAAGTCCTTTGCAGACCCTCGATATTCCTATGAATTGCCCATAGATAACTTTATGACTCTTTACCAAACGGAACGAAAACCGCCGTATGGCGAAAATTTGCCGGAATTCGCCATGCCGGTATTTGCACCCACAATGCCTATGCCTGCAGCTTCGTTTCCAATGCCCGTGGTGGCATCGCCATCTGCGGCAATGCCTTTTGCCACAGCTCCGGCAATGCCTGAACCGGCAAGAGATGAACCTAAACAAGAGGGCATTTTAAGCCAAGACGAGATAGATGCGTTGCTCTCCGGTTTATGAATTTCACGATGTGGGAGTATGCAATTTTTCGCAGGTAGCTGAAGAATTGCAAAGATACGGCAAAAACATTAAGTGGAATTTAATGGTGATTCCCTTTTCGGGGGACCTTGAGGGGGAGGCTTTTGAAAAATTTGCCGCGCAGATTTTAGAATGGAAAAAAGAGGGGCATTGCTTGTATTTGCACGGCTACAGGCACAAGGCGGATTTGAGCTTGAAAAGAAGCCTGTTCGGCCAGTTCGCCTTGCGTTTGACAAATTCCGAAGCCGAGTTCGCCGGGCTTTCAAAAAACGATTTAAAAATGCTTCTGAACAAGGCTCTGCAAGCATGGCAAAAATTCAGCGCAGGGGAAGCGCAAGGTTTTGTTGCACCCGCATGGTATGGCTCTAAAACGCTTTTTTCTCTGTGCAAGGAACTGGGTTTTGAAAATTACGGCAGCCGTTTTACCATGTGGAATAAAAGCAAAGGGATTCGTTTTTCTTTGCCTTTCAGCACTGCCGGTTTGCCTAAATACGTTATTCCCATTGTGAATTTTTGCGAGAAAATATATTTGAAAATTTACGGAATTTTCGGTTTTTTGCCGGTGCCCAGAATTGTGAAGCACCCTTAGTTTTTATAGTAA
>LIUH01000153.1:7774-21997 GCA_001462225.1 Fibrobacteria bacterium GUT31
ATGCCTTCGCTAAAAGAGACGATGCTTGCTAATTTGCGAGAAATGGTAAAGCTTCAACGTGCGGCTCATGATTCCATGTTCAAATTTTCCATAAAAAAAATGTGGCCCATAAGTTTGATTGTACCGCAAACAGATTGGATTCGCATAACCAGAATGATGGCTAATTTGCAGGAAAAATGCAGGGAGCAAAAGGAATTTTTGGCAAAAGAACGCGGCAATGCGCCTAAGGAGGATTTGCATTTTTTAAACCTGCTGCCCGAATATTTCGATTCGCTTGCCAAAGTTGCGGAACTGCTCGGGCGTGCGGCGGCTTACAGGCAAGATGTTCTTGAAAAAAAAATAAAGTTGAGCGTTAAGGAATGGAACTCCATTTTAAAATCATATAACGAGGCCGGCGATAACATGGTTAAAATAGGGATTGTTCTGTATAAAGCGTATTGATTTTTTGTTTACTATAGTAGCCACTGATTAACTCGATGCTTGGGTTTGGGGTATGGGGTATAGGGTATGGAAAACCTCAATTATTTGCCAAATTATGCGTTTTATGTCCGGTAATCCCTATACCCCGAACCCTATACCCTATACCCAAGCGAGTTTATCAGCGTTTACTATATTACCCCGCATGTCCATAGATATAACAGTTTTTTTGCTGATTGTTATTTTTTTGGCCATAGGCTTAGTACAGGGGCTTGTGGTTAGCGTGCTTTATTTGGCAGCTTGGGTTATAGGCATTGCTTCCGCTTGGCTTTTTGCCGGAGCATTTGCCTCCGTGCTGGATGCTAATATAGAGGATTTCTCCTATCTTTTAACCTTGTGTTTGGGGGCTTTCTTGGCATTCTTGCTGCCTTTTTTATTGATTCGCCTTGCGGCGCGCATCGCTAAATTTTTCATAAAAAAATCCAAGTCCATCACCAAAATAAATCGCACATTAGGCGGAGTTTTCGGCATGTTAAAAGGAATAGCCATTAGTGCGGTTATTTTAACCGTTATTCATTTTTTGCCTGCTCAGGGTGGTTTAAAACAAGCCAAAGAAAATTCAATATCATATTCAATCTATGAAACAATTCGTTTCGCCAGTTTATGGAAGGAATTTGAAACGAAGAAAACTCCGATAACAACAGATGAAAAATGGATAATGTAGGGCGACCGAATTGAAAATTTTTCTATATTACCCAAATGTTTTCCATCTCGGCAAAATTTTTGCTGCCTTTGGCTGTGTTATCGGCTTTTCTCTTTTCCTGCTCAAGGGATAAACCGGATCCTTTGTGGGTACCGGAGTCGCATTTGGGCAGCAGAGATTATAAAGGCGGGCTTTTCCCCGTTTGGATTGCATTAAGAGAACCCGTAAATAATGTAAACATCATAAACTGGAGAACGGGAAGTTCCCGCATAGCGTACCGCAAACAGGCCATAGACGCCGCCACAAAATTCATAACGGCAGACACCGCATTCCTTTACTGGGAAACACCGCCGCCGCCGTTCTTAAAAATAGATAGCGTCAGAATAGGCAGCGATTCTACAGCATCTTGGAAAAGAGACACAACATTTTATTACAGAGATACCATTTTCGCCATTGTTGACGGCCAGGAAAGCCTGCCTATTGTGATTGAGATAAAAAATATTTTGCCTCGCATCAAAAGCATCACGGTCGGAGATGTGGAACAATCCGGCGATTCGCTTTTAACCATAGCGGCGCATCCCGGTGCCATCATGGATATTTCCATTAGACTTGAAAAGAGTTTTAATAAGGCCTTGCGTCCCGTTTTAACAATGCCGCAAAAAATGGGCAACCTTAAACTGAAATCGGACAGCGATTCGCTTTTCGTTTATACATGGACCGTGCCCAATGACCCGATTGCAGACAGTTCCATGTATTTGCGAGTAGAAGATACCGGAGGCTATGGGGAGAGACTTTATAAAATATATCTTGTTATTTATACGGAATCCGGCTCTGTTTGGGTAGCTTCCGAAAATGAACTTGTAAAATATTCGGCAGCAGGCGCAGAGGTTGCAAGGATTAGCAATGGCTTCAATTCCATAAGCGATATTGCGATTAATTCAAATAACGGAAAATTATATGTAACCGACCAATCGGATAATTCTTTTACCGTTTTCGATTATTACGGAAAACTGTTGCATAAAAGCAACGATTTGTTCGAAACACCAACCGGAGTTGCAATAGATGTAGTGGGCAACTACGTGTGGATTGCGGATGAAACCAGATTACGCCGCTATAAACTTGTGGGTGATTCGCTTCGTTATGACGACGATGTGGAATACCAAATGCCTGACCCTATCAGAGGACTTTCCATAAACCAATTTGAAAAAAATTTTGTATGGTTTGCCATTCCTGAAGCCGATACCGTGGGCTTTGTCAGTGACCCTGTCTCGGAACCGCCCAAATTTATACTTATACCGAACTGTAACCGCCCATCCATGGTCAGCTATGGTAACGGAATGGCATGGGTAGCGGATAGCTCAAGGATAGTGGCTATAGACACTACCGGAAAGATTTTGGCAAATATAAAGGGCTTCGGTTTTGTAAGCTCCGTTTCGGCAAGCCGGAGTGGTGTGTGGGCATCCGATATTGATAAAGGAAAAGTTTATCATTTTTCAGGACCATTCAGAGGCAATTATGATGACACCACTTTAACCGTTATGAACGGAAGACGTATCGATGGATTTATATCTCCTATTTCCGTTAGCGCATTCGCAGCGGATGGTAGCGCATGGGTTGTGGACAAAGAAGCCGGAAAAGCGGTTCGCTTAGATAGCCTCGGAAAAATAATTGCCTCCGGAGTCGGCTTGAAACAACCTTATTTAAACGTAACTATACAGAAAGTAGAATAGAATGCCGCAACCTCTGCAAGCAGCTAAAGATTTAATACGGAGCAATCCGTTTGCAAAGCATCGCGACGCCTTGGTAATTTTCGGTATTGTTTGCATAGTGCTGATAATGATAGTTCCGATGCCAAAGGGATTATTGGATGTTTTGCTCACATTTATGATAGGCATTGCCTTGCTTGTTTTAATGACCAGCATGGTGATAGACAATGTGCTTGATTTTTCGGTTTATCCCGGTATGCTTTTGGTGGTGACGCTTTTTAGGCTGGCCCTGAACATCGCTTCTACCAGGCTCATTTTATCTGAGGGCGATGCGGGGCAGGTTATAGCGGCATTCGGAAATTACGTAACTGCGGGCAATATAATAGTCGGAACCATAATGTTTCTGATTTTGGTGATTATACAATTTGTGGTAATTACAAAAGGCGCAACGCGCATAGCGGAAGTTGCCGCCAGATTTACATTGGATGCAATGCCGCAAAAGCAAATGGCGGTAGATGCGGACTTGAACGCCGGGCACATAACTGAGCAAGAAGCCTTCCAAAGACGCTCGGATATTCAGAGAGAAGCGGATTTTTACGGAGCCATGGACGGTGCTTCAAAATTCGTAAGGGGTGATGCCATAGCCGGGCTAATAATAACCGGCATAAATATGATAGGCGGCATTATTCTAGGTGTTGTTATGCAAGACATGGAAGTTTCAGAGGCCTTGGAAACATTTACAAAGCTGACCATCGGTGATGGCCTGGTGAGCCAAATTCCCGCATTGATGATTTCAACATCTTCGGGCATAATAGTCACAAGAGCAGCTTCAAAAAGCAATCTCGGCTCGGAATTGATTTCGCAATTTTCGCAGAGTGCCAAGGCCCTTGCCATATCGGCATTCGTTATGATTCTTTTAGGCATTGTGCCCGGCATGCCTACGGTTCCGTTTTTGGTTATAGGTTTGCTCATAGGATTTACAGCTTACAGAATGTCGTTCGGAGTTAAAAGCAAGCAAGAAAAAGAAGACGAAGAAAAAGCCAAAAAAGCAGCGGAAGAAGCGGCTGCTATCCCAAAGGAAGAAAAAATCGAAGATTACCTGCTGGTTGACCAAATGGAGCTGGAAATAGGCTATGGGCTTATTCCGCTGGTAGATGTGAACCAAGGCGGTGATTTGCTTGAAAGAATAACAATGCTGCGAAGGCAAATGGCCGGCGAGCTTGGAATGATAGTTCCGCCCATTCGCATAAGAGACAATATCCAGCTTTCGCCAAACGAGTACTTGATAAAAATAAAAGGCAATGAAGTCGGGAGAGGAGAACTGATGATGGGTTCTTACCTGGCGATGAATCCGGGTAACGTCAGCCAAAAAATACCGGGCATAAAAACAAAAGAACCCGCATTTAACCTAGATGCCCTTTGGATAACGGAAAGCCAAAAGGAAGCAGCCGAGCTTTCCGGCTACACGGTGGTTGAACTGCCCGCAGTTTTGGCAACGCACTTAACGGAACTCATTCGCCGCCACGCCTCGGAAATTTTAATGCGCCAAGATGTAAAATCCCTGCTTGAAAACGTTAAAAAGAACAGCCCTGCCGTTGTTGAAGAAATAAACCCGATGCTTTCCATAGGCGAGATTCAACAGATTTTGAGCATGTTGCTCCAAGAGAGAATTTCAATAAGGGATTTGGCCAGCATTCTCGAATTGATGGCAAATGCGGCAAAAATTTCAAAGGATACGGTGTTCATAAACGAGCAAGTGAGGCTTGGCTTAACAAGGCAAATTTGCAAACCTTACATAAACAACGGTCAAATGTCGGTTATAGCCCTTGCGCCGGATTTGGAGCAAATGCTGGAAGCCTCGCTTCAATCCACGAACAGAGGCCCAAGGCTGGTGATAAGGCCGGACCTTGTCGGGCGTATTTTGGAGCGAATGGATAATATCCAAACAAAAATCCAAGCGATGGGAGAGCAGCCTATAATAGTATGTTCGCCGAATATACGCTATCCCCTGAAGAAATTGCTGGAAAGCAACTTCCCGAATTTAGTAATTTTATCTTATAGTGAGATTGTGACGGGCGTAAATATAACCGTAGCGGAGACTTTGGGTACCCATGATTAAAAAATACAGAGCTGGCACTTTTACGGAAGCCTTTCAGCACATAAAAGAGGAGCTTGGCCCCGATGCCGTTATATTGCAGCAGCAGGAACTCAAACATTCCAAAAATCCGAATGAAAAGGTAGAAGTCACCGTTACCCTAGACGACATTGCAGAAGTTCCGCCCCCACCCGGCAGCAGAGGCAGAGATACAGGAAAACTTGCAACATATAACAGCAAAGGGCTAAAACCGGTTGAATGGCGAAATATGGACGATGAGCGAGCGATTAAACTTGGGGGAAAGCCGAGAAGTTTGCATACGGAACGAATTGATAACGAGAAACTGATCGCTTGCGTGGAAAATATTCTTGCGGATGTGAAAAGGTTGAAAGAAGATTTTGCCGCTGCCAGAAGCGATTTTTTAGAAGGCATAAGGGTTGTCCGCGACAGAATACCAAAGGAATTCAGTTCCATTGCGGCCAAGCTCTCCAAAAGCGGATTGCCCGCCCAAACAGTACAAGACTTGCTTGCGGAAGCTATGCTCCTTTGCTCCGCAAACTCAAGAGACGAACTTTCCATTAAGGAGCAAATGAAAAAAGTACTGGCAAATAGAATTTCCGTTGCACCCCGCCCAAGGCTTCGCAAGGGCAGACCCCTGGTGCAAATGTTCATTGGCCCGGCAGGGTCCGGAAAATCCGGAATTATATCAAAACTCGCAGGCAGAGCTACCGTAACAGGCAGTCCGAATGTGGCTATAGTGACAACCGATTGTTGCCGCATGGGTGCTTTGGAGCAAATGGAGGCTTTTGCCGCCGCCGCAGACATAGAGTTGGAGAGGATTTATTCCCCTGAAGAAGTTCCGGAAGTTTTTGAAAGACTAAAGGAAAAATCTTTGGTTTTGGTTGATACCGCAGGCCGCAGCTTGGGAAACAAGGAACACGAAGAAGAGATAAATGCCTTTCACGATGCCATTCGTCCGGATGAGGTGCATTTGGTTTTGCCGCTGAATATGCGAGACGCAGACTTGGAAAAATCCGCAGAGGTTTACGGTGCTTTAAAAGCGAACCGCATAATTTTCACAAGGCAAGACGAATCTTCCGAACAAGGAGCTTTGCTTTGGTTGCCGCTCAAATTCGGAATTCCGCTTTCTTATATAGGCAACGGCCAAAGTCCGGACAACATAGTGAGCGCAGAAAAAGAGATTATAGCAGAATGGATGTTGAGGTGAAACGGAGGTGATTCAAAATGGAACTTAGACCGATTACGAATGCAGTTACCAAGACCATTGTTATATTGGTGTTTTGGGCAGTGCTTTTGATAGATTTGATTTTATCGCCCACAATATCGTTTAGGGAGATAGCTTTTGCGCTTATAAAAGCCGTTATAATCAGCGGAGTTTTCTGGTTGCTTTTTGCCATGCTGGTGGACACTTTCTTAAAAACAATTTTGTTGGATGCCAAGGAAAAAAAAGCCGATAGAATAGACGGCGGCCTCTCTTACCATGTAACCGAACCGAATGCCGAAGAAGTGGCGTGGCTAAAGGCGCAAGAGAGGGAGAAGGAGGAAGAGGAGAAACGAAAGAATGGATATTGAAACTCTTTGGACGGAATACAAAGACCATAACAGTGCAACGGCTCGCGATAAATTGCTTGCGGAATACACGCCTTTAGTGCGTTACACGGCTCAGAGAATGGCTATCAATTTGCCGAAAAGCGTTCAGTTGGGCGACTTGATAGGGGCGGGCGTAATTGGGTTAATAAAAGCGGTTGAATCTTTTGATGCAACCAAAGAGGTAAAATTTGAAACCTATGCAACCCATAAAATAAGAGGGGCTATTTTAGATGACCTCAGAGAGCAAGATTGGATTCCCCGTTCAATAAGGCAAAAGGCGAAAATGGTAAAAAATGCCTATGCCGAGCTTGAAAAGGAGATTGGGCGAACTCCGTACGATAATGAGGTTGCGGAGCATTTGAACTTGAAACCCATAGAATTTGAAGAACTTTTAAACGAAGTTGCTCCGACAGCCATAGTTTCGTTGAACGAAGTGATTTCCGATAATTACGGCGAATCTACGAATACGAGCTTGATAGACACTCTGGAAGACAAAGACGCTGAAAATCCTTTGGATAGGCTTGGCTTGGAGGAGACAAAAAAAACTCTGGCAAATGCCTTGCTCTCTTTGCCGGAAAACGAGCGCCATGTAATAGCTCTTTATCATTACGAAGAACTGACTTTAAAAGAAATCGGCATTGCAATGAACATAACGGAATCCAGAGTTTCTCAGATACATTCCAAAGCCATGATAAAGCTCAAGGCTAAATTGCTGTTAAAAATGTAATTTCAGTAGGTATTTTATGCTTCCTCCGGTACAAAATCAGGATTTGTTGCAACGCTCGGATACAGTATCTGCGATGCGTTCACATGAACAGGGAAAGGCCTTCGGCGACATTGCGAAATCCATGGCGGAAATGCAACGCATGGAAGATTTAAAAAACAACTCCGTTCAAAAAGACGAAGAGACCGATGCTTTAAATCCGGACGGCGGCGGCAGTGAAAAGGAGCAAGAGCAACAGCAAAAGAAAAAAGATCAGGAGGAAGCTCAACCGGAAACCAACACCCCCGCCGGGCATCCGTTAAAGTTGGAAGGCGGGGACGTTATCGATTTGATGGCATAACGGATATTTAATATCTGTAATTATCCGCCTTGTAAGGTCCTTCAACGCGAACGCCAATGTAATCCGCCTGTTCCTTAGTCAGCTTGGTCAATTCAACGCCGAGTTTATCCAAATGCAAGCGAGCTACCTTTTCGTCCAGGATTTTCGGCAGGGTATAAACGCAGCCGTTTTGGTATTTTATGCCGCTTACGGTTTTTTTGTCCTGAGCGTTCAACCACAAATCGATTTGAGCTATTGTTTGATTGGTGAAACTCGCGCTCATAACAAAACTGGGATGCCCGGTTGCGCAACCCAAATTCAGCAAACGGCCTTCCGCCAAAACCAAAACGCTGTGACCGTCTTTGAAAATCCATTCATCGTATTGGGGCTTTATGTTCCTCTTTTTGATGCCTTTGATTTTCTTTAAACCCGCCATGTCAATTTCATTGTCAAAATGGCCTATGTTCCCTACAACGGCGCGGTGCTTCATCTTTTCCATGTGCTTTGCCAGAATAATATCCGTGTTGCCGGTGGTGGTCACAAATAAATCGGCTATTCCGATAACGCTTTCCAAGCGGCGAACCTCATAACCTTCCATGCTCGCCTGCAATGCGCAAATAGGGTCTATCTCGGTGATAATCACCCTTGCGCCCTGCCCGCGCAAACTTTGGGCGCAACCCTTGCCCACATCGCCATAACCGCAAACAACCGCTATTTTACCCGCAATCATCACATCGGTAGCACGGTTAAAACCGTCTATCAAGGAGTGGCGGCAGCCGTAGAGGTTGTCAAATTTGGACTTTGTCACAGAATCGTTTACATTTATGGCGGGAAAAGGGAGTTCTTTCTTTTTTGCCATCTCGTAGAGGCGGTGAACTCCTGTGGTCGTTTCTTCCGAAACGCCTTTTATCTCTTTGCGGATTTTTGTCCAGTGCTTGGGGTCTTTAGCGAATTGTTTTTTGCAAAGCGCTAAAAACACGCCCCATTCTTCGCTGTCGGTTTTGGGATTAAACGCAGGGACTTTACCTGCATCCTCAAACTGTGCTCCGCGAATAACCAGCATGGTAGCATCGCCGCCGTCATCCAAAATCAGGTTGGGAGTTTTGCCGCCCGGGAATTCCATTGCACGTTTTGTGCAATCCCAATACTCTTCCAGTGTCTCGCCTTTCCAAGCAAAAACACTGATTCCACCGGCTGCAATCGCGGCAGCGGCATGGTCCTGGGTACTGAATATATTGCAACTTACCCACTGCACCTCTGCACCCAACTCAACAAGCGTCTCAATGAGAACCGCAGTTTGAATGGTCATGTGCAAACTGCCCATTATGCGAGCGCCTTTCAGCGGATGTTTGCCCTTATACTCTTTGCGAAGAGCCATCAGGCCCGGCATTTCCGTTTCTGCAAGCTCAATCTCTTTTCTACCCCAGTCCGCAAGGGAAATGTCTGCGACTCTGTACTCTAAATTCATTTTTGAACCTCTATTAATTTCCGGTCAAAGCGATTAATAAAACCGTTGCTACAAAAATAACAGAAACTATAATAAATTCCACGGGATTCTCTATAATTGCTTCCTTTGCCGGAGGTGCGGGAACCGGAGCAGGAGCAGGGGCCGGTGCAGGCTCCGGAGCCTGTATTGAATCTTTTGCAACAACTGCGGTGGTATCTGCTGCCGGAGTTGCTTCGGGTGCCGGCGTTGCGACTTGCACGGAATCCGCAACTTGAACAGAGTCTGCTACTTGTACCGGATCTGCTACAGGTGCCGGCGTGTCCGCTGCAACTACGGCGGAATCTGCTGCCGGAGCTGGGATTGCTGCCGAAGCGGGAGTTGCTACCGATGCGGGAGTTGCTACCGGTGCAGGGGCTGCTTTAGCGGAATCTACAGCGGGCACAGGTACGGCCTGTTCGGTTGGAACCGGTGCTGCTACCGGTGCAGGCTCTGTTGCCGCAGGGGTTTGAGCAAAAGCACAAACTACGGATATTGCGGCCAAAAGGGAAACGCGTTTTAACATGTTCTTTCTCCTAAAATCTCAGGATTAAATATAGAAAAATTATTTGCTCATCCCCGCCTGCACAGCCGTTATGGCTATGGTGTAAACGATATCGTCCACCAACGCTCCGCGAGATAAATCGTTAACGGGTTTAGCCAGCCCTTGAAGCATGGGTCCAATGCTGATGGTGTTCGCGCTGCGCTGAACCGCCTTATAGGTTGTGTTGCCGGTGTTCAAATCGGGGAAAACGAATACGGTTGCACGCCCCGCTATGTGGCTGTTCGGGGCTTTTGTACGGGCTACGGACTCCATTATGGCGGCATCGTATTGCATTGGGCCGTCAACTTCAATGTCCGGGCGAAGCTCCCTGACTATTTGCGTGGCTTTTTTTACCTTGTCAACATCTTCGCCTTTGCCGCTCTCGCCGGTGCTGTAGCTGAGCATAGCTACCCGCGGCGCAATGCCAAAACTGCGGGCGGTGTCTGCGCATTGTATGGCTATCTGCGCAAGCTCGTCTGCGTTGGGGTTGGGGTTTATGGCACAATCTCCGTAAACAAGTACCTGCGTGGGCAAGCACATAAAAAAAGCCGAGCTTATGAGCGAGGTTCCCGCATGGGGTTTAATTATTGAAAGGGCAGGGCGAATGGTGTCTGCCGTGGAGTGAACGGCACCGCTCACAAGGCCGTCTGCGTCTCCGGCTTTTACCATCATGGTTCCCACCCAAACGCTATCCGCAAGCAATTTTTTGGCATCTTCTTCGGTCATTCCCTTGTGTTTGCGGAGTTCTACCAATAGAGGCACGTATTTGGGAGCTAGGTTTTCCGGGTCTATGATTTCAAGGTCGGGAGGCAGTTTCATGTAAAGAGTGGCTACTGCTTTCTCAACATCCGCTCTTTTTGCGAGCAATAACGGATGGGCAATCTGCCTTTGCAGGGCGAGAATGGCAGCACGTACGGTTCTGGGTTCCGAGCCTTCCGGCAAAACGATTTTCGCTTTGTGTTTTTGCGCTTTTTTAATCAAGAAATTGCGGAACTCCGGCGGGCTCATTCGGTGTTCTCTGTTTTTATTCAAAACGCATTCCCAGGGTTCTTCTTCTATGCCCGCTATTACGGATTCCTTGCTCGGATTTTCCGAGCCGTGAACAAAAGCCAGTGCCGGCAGGTCGCTGTCTTTGCAAACTGCTCTAAGAACGTCTTCGCTGTTTTCATTTACGTTCAAAAACACGCAACCTGCCATAAAGGCATTTGCGCTTTTATGAAAATGATATTCAACGGAGATTTCGCTGATGAGTTCTTCCGGCGCTTTCCCGTTTATGCTAGCAACCAATATAATATCTGCGTCTAGGGCGGAGGTCAACATGCGGTGAAGTTCTTTTTTGTAAAAAATATCGGTATCGGAGACACCCTCTATTATCACTATATCGTTTTTCGCCGATATTCTCGATAGTTTATCCACCAAAAGTTCCATAACCACCTGTTCGCAACCGGAGATAATGGAATTTCGGATTTCCGCAAAAGGTATTCCCATCTCTCCGAAAGGGATAAATTTTTCGACCTTCAATCCTCTTTTGCCAAGAGTTTCCAGAATCCCGTCTGCAACATTTCTGAGCGGAACGCCGTTTGCCGCCGGTAAAAGAACATAAGCGTGTTTCATAGGAGGAAGATAGAAATTTGAAGCAACAAGCTAATTTTCTAATTTGCCCCCATGTGTGGAATAGTCGCCTACATAGGCTTTAGACCGGCCCTCCCGATTTTACTGGACGGGATTAAAAAATTGGAATACAGAGGCTACGATAGCTCCGGTATTAGCTTGCTCGATTCCGGCAAAATAAAAACCGCAAAGGCGGTCGGCAAAATAAGGGAACTTGAAAAAAAACTGGAACAGGAAAAAATTGAAGGTTTTCTTGGTGTTTGCCACACGCGCTGGGCAACGCACGGAGAACCCACCGAGGCAAATGCGCACCCGCATCTCTCGGCAAACGGAAAAATTACCGTTGTGCATAACGGAATTATTGAAAATTACGCTTTGCTAAAAAAACGCTTGTTGGCAGATGAAGTCAAATTTGCCTCCGAAACAGATACCGAGGTGCTGGTGCATTGGATAGCCAAGTTCTATAAAGGCAATTTGAGCAAAGCGGTTTTGAAAGCTCTGGAATCCATAGAGGGAACTTTCGGGCTTGCGGTTATTTGCGAAGACGAACCCGATGTTTTGGTCGGAGCAAGGCGCGGCAGCCCTCTCGTGCTTGGGGTTGGCGAAAATGAAAGTTTTTTGGCGAGCGACGTTTCCGCAATAGTAGGGCACACAAAAAAAATAGTGTATCTGGAAGATAACGATGTTATAATTGTCGGCAGAGAAAGTTTTGAGATAAAAAACATAAAGAATAAAAATGTTAACCGTGAAATTCAAGAGGTTGACACCGATTTGGAACTCGCGCAAAAAGGCGATTATCCGCACTTTATGCTAAAGGAAATTTTTGAACAGCCGGATGCGCTCAAAAATTGCACAAGGGGCCGCTTGCTTTTGAGCGATGGCAACGCCAAACTCGCCGGTTTGGATAACTCGCTGAAAGAACTTCGCTCCATAGACCGCATAATAATAATAGCCTGCGGAACAAGCTACTATGCGGCAATGGTAGGAGAGTATTTGATAGAGGAATGGGCCGGCATTCCGGTTGAGGTGGAATACGCTTCGGAGTTCCGCTACAGAAATCCCATCATAGGTTCAAACACTTTAATTTTCACAATATCGCAAAGCGGTGAAACGGCGGATACCCTTGCCGCACTCAAAGAAGCCCAGAACAAAGGAGCTACCGTGCTTTCCATTTGCAATGTGGTCGGTTCAACCATAGCGAGGGCCTCTAACGGCGGAGTGTATTTGCACGTTGGGCCGGAAATCGGCGTTGCAAGCACCAAGGCTTTTAATGCACAGGTTACCGTTTTGGCTTTGATTGCGCTTTTGCTGGGAAGGCAGCGCAGGCTTTCTTCTGTTCAAGGAATGGAGATAGCGCAAGCCATAAGCTCTTTGCCGGCTGCGGTGGAACAAACCTTGAAGTTAAATGATGAAATTTCGGAAATTGCAAAAGTGTATTACGATCACAAGAATTTTCTCTATTTGGGCAGGCATTATCACTATCCGGTTGCAATGGAAGGCGCGCTCAAATTAAAAGAGATAAGCTACATTCACGCAGAGGGTTATCCCGCTGCGGAAATGAAGCACGGGCCGATAGCTCTGATAGATGCAAATATGCCTGTTGTGATAGTTGCTCCCAAAGACGCTCTTTTTGATAAAATTGTTTCCAATGCAAGGGAGATAAAGGCTCGCGGCGGAAAGCTGATCGTCGTTACAACAAGCGATTGTTCGCCGCTTGACGAATTTGCGGAGCATATAATAAAAGTCCCTTCCGTAAACAGCGCGCTTATGCCTGTGATAACGAGTGTTCCTTTGCAACTTTTGGCATATCACATTGCCGTATTGCGGGGCAACGATGTTGACCAGCCCAGAAATTTGGCGAAAAGCGTAACGGTTGAATAATGGCAGAGACCGACTTCTACGAATTGGAACTCAGCGGGGCATATACAGGCCCTCTTGATTTGCTTTACCTTTTGATGAAAAAGGAAGAAATTCCCTTTGAAAAAATTTCCATGGCAAAAATCGCAGATCAGTATTTGGAATACATAAAGGATTTGGAAAATGTGGATTTGTCCTATGCCGGAGATTTTTTAGAACTCGCAAGCCGTTTAATCGCATTAAAAACCAAGGAACTGTTGCCGAAAAGCGAGCAGAGCGAAGAGGATTTGCTTGATTTTGAAATGGCAAACGAAATTTTGATAAAACAATTGCGTGAGTACGAAAAATTTAAGCGAGTTGCAATGGGCTTGCAAGAGTTGGAAGAGAAAAATTTCGGCACTTACGGACGTGGCCGCATGGAAAAAATAAGCAAGGATTCCCAGCTTGCAGATGCAAATATATGGCAGTTGCTCAAAGCCTTTAATAACACGATGAAAGTACATTCATACAACAGCATTCTTCCGATAGCGATAGATAATGTGACAATTGAAGACAGGGAGCAACACATAAACAACCATTTATCGCAGCGCGGCAGAGCGATGTTTCAGGAATTGCTGGGCAAGGAAGTTTCTCCGATGATAGCAGCAGTGACATTCATAGCTCTTTTGGAATTGACCAAAATCGAAAGCATAATTTTTAGGCAGAGCGAAGTAGATGGTCCCTTATGGATTTATCGCAAAAAGCAAAACGATGAATACAAAGAAGAACTAGCTCAGGAAAAAATTTACTACACGCCGGACCCCGTTGTTATGGGCGGTTTGGCAGACTATTTGCACGGCCGTTCCTTGGCACAGGAAATTGAAGAGAGAAGCGCATTGGATTCGGTATTAAAAAATGCGATGCGTTTGATTGAAAGCGGGATAGAGATAAAGGAAAGCGATATGCAGGAAATGCTGGATGGCAAACTTGAAATTAGCGGAGAGTTGAGAGCGGAGAGTTGAGAGTTATGCTGAGTCACGAGTTTTTCCATGAGCAGGCTCATATAGAAAAGCGGCACGAATTAAAACGCCGAATTTTATTAATTACAATATGCTTCCTCTTAATTCTCAACTCCCAACTCCCAATTCTTAACTTTCTTCCAATTCTCAACTCT
>LIUH01000153.1:22248-39312 GCA_001462225.1 Fibrobacteria bacterium GUT31
CAACTCTCAACTCTCAACTTTTCTTAACGTTCACCCTCACCCTCCTCTACCGTTTCTTCTGCCATTTTCAGGAATTTGAAGCCGACCGCTCTGCGGCGGAAAAATGCGGAAAGAAGGCTGCTATTGAAAGTTTGAAATTATTGCAAATGCAAGAGGGGCAAATCGGGCTTTTTGCTCGTTTATTTTCTTTGCACCCCAAAACAGAAAAGAGGATTATTCACACAAAATCCTTGTTTTTGAACAATAACATCGCTAGGCATAAAACTACGCCGGAATAACCCAAAGCGTATAGGCTATTCCAAATTATGTAAGATTGTTCCAAGGCAATTGTGTGCGCAGCCTGCATAGATGCGTTGAATTTGAACAGATTCGGGAAAGCGAAATGTATTCCCTTTGCAATATCATAAACCAGTTGCCCGTGTTCTTTTAAAAAACTGCCGTCTTCGCTAATCCGGTAGGCAAAATAAACCTCTTTCAGAATTTGATTGCTCAAATGCCCTATAAGGTAAATTCCAAAGGAGAAAATAGAACTTATCAAAGCAGAGGAATATGTGGAGAACAAAACGGCAAAAGCGAGCACTATGGCAAGTTCCCAAAAAACCAAGTAACACGCTTGAATTACAGGTACGGTTATGGTTGCATCTACGCTCCACAAAACAAAGAAAAGCGTTAGAGAAAGCAAAACCACATGCAAAGCGAGCAGGGCGAGCAAGCCTATGTATTTCCCGAGCAAGAAGGCCGGGCGCGAAACGGGCTTTGCCAAAAGCGTGTGTATGGTTTTCTTTTGAATTTCCTTTTGAACCTGCCCTACACCGGCAAAAATAGCTATGAAAAGCCCGGAGAGCGAAATTATGGAAACGGTAACGCTTTTAACCACAAATTCCCTGTCAAAAACAGACCATTCGCCGAGCAGAATGCTAAATGCCGCAAGTGCCACGGCTGCGAGCAAAACCACATATGGAATTTTATCGCGAACCGCTTCTCTAAAAGAATTCACGGCTATCAAATAAGTTTCTCTAAGGAACAACACGGGAAACCTCCTTTGCCAGAACTTCTTCCAAGCTGTTTCTGCCGGTTTGCTTAGTTATCTCTTCAATGGTGCCTATGTGCGAAATTTTGCCGTCTATAATCATGGCTACCCGGTTGCTTATGGCCTCCACATCGGAGAGAATATGGCTGGAATAAAAAACGGTTGAACCTTCCTTGTTGAGTGCCAAAATGGCTTCCCGTACATCGCGGCGACCTAAGGGATCCAACCCGCTCATGGGTTCGTCCAAAATTAAAAGCTCGGGTTTGTGCAAAATCGCTTGTGCCAAGCCAACCCTTTGCTGCATACCTTTGGAATAGGTGCGCAAGTGGCGGTGAATCCAGTCCGCATCGGCGTTTACAAGTTTTAAGGCCCATTGAATTCGCTCTTCCAAGAGTTTGCCCTTTAAACCGCTTAATCCTCCGTAGAATTTCAAAAGTTCATGGCCGCTGAGGGAATCGTAAAAATAGGGCTGTTCCGGCAGATACCCCAAGTTCACCCTGCTTTTTGTTTCATTGGGGGACTTGCCCAAAATTGAAACTTCGCCGCTATCTTTGTGCAAAAGCCCTGTTAAAACTTTTATTGTGGTGCTTTTGCCGGCACCGTTAGGGCCAATAAAACCGAAGATTTCGCCTTTTTTAACCTCCAAAGATATTCCAAAAAGCGATTTTTTTTTGCTCAGCCAAAAGCCCTGCCTATAGGTTTTGTGCAAGTCTTTTATTTCTATCGCATTTTGCGTTTCACTCATGCGTTTTTCTCCATTTCTGCACGGCGGCGTGCCAACTCTTTTTTGCGGAGTATGAAATAGACTATGGATGCCCCGATATAAATTGCTATTCCGGCAGCAAAAAGTGCCCATCCGATACGGCGATCCACCAGCCCCGGAAACCAATTTGCAAAAGTTTCCGGCAAAATAGCCGGAATCACAAGCAAAATCCCAATAAATCTAACTAAATATGTTGTTACTACGTAGTTCATAGGAGAAATATAGAAAACGTTGCCGTATTTCGGGTATTATACATCATCATAGGTACAAATATACATTTTTTTGAGAGAATGTCAAGATTTTTCTGAAATTTTCTGATTTTTTTTAAAAAATCCCTGTTTTTCCCACTCCCTACTAGCCACTCCCCTTTTTTCTACCTTCCCTCCAATGGACGAAATCTTTCCAAGGCCTTTTAATGTGGACTATGAACTTCTCGACTTGCTTGGGAAAGGCGGCATGGGAAGCAATGTGTATAAAGCTAGGCAAAAGAAGCTGAATAGAATTGTTGCGCTAAAAGTGCTGGATTCGGCAGGTGATGACGAAGCTGAAAGTCGTTTTTTCAGCGAAGCTCAAGCTATGAAAGAACTCAACCACCAAAATTTGGTAACCGTTTTTGACTACGGAAGGGAGCAAGATAAAATATTTATAGCCATGACTTTCATAAATGGGCAATCCCTTGCAGACGTGATAAAAAAGAAAAAAATTCTGCCTGTTAGAAATGCCTCGTATATAGCGTGGAAAATAGCCGAAGGCTTAAAATATGCACACAAACGAGGTGTTATACACAGAGATATAAAACCCTCTAACATAATGATGATGGAAGATGAAGATATTTGCATAATAGATTTTGGAATTTCAATAACAGCAGGCTCCCAGAGGCTCACAAGTGCCGGCATGACGATGGGAACGCCGGAATATATGTCCCCTGAGCAGTGCCAGAACAGAAATGTGACGCAGCAAAGCGATATTTACAGTTTGGGAATAGTTTTTTACGAAATGCTCTCCGGCGACCCTCCTTTTGTAGGCGGTGCAGCACTCTCAATTTTGAACAAGCATCTGCACGAAGCTCCGATGTCATTGAAAAAAAAGAACCCGGAAGTTCCGCCGGCTTTGGAAAAGATAATCAACAAATGCCTTGAGAAAAAAACGGATTCGCGCTACGCTGATTTTTCCGAATTTATAGAAGATGTAAAAGCCTTTATGAACAACTCCACTCAAAACGAGCCTGCCCAAGCCGTTAGAGGAAAATTTTCAAAAGCGGAACGCATAATGACTTTGGTCTCTTGCGTTCTGCTGGTTTTGCTGTTTTTTGTGATACTCCTTTTGCTGTTCAAATCCCCTCCGAAAATTACACCGCCAATAGGTTATTTAACCCCTACAAAATCGTGGACAATAGAAAACAAAGTTCATCCGGGGAAATCAATAGATTCCCTGCTTTTTGACGGAAATTTGAGCACCGCTTGGATTATCACAAAGAATGATGCGGAAAAAGCGGCAAAAGGGGATTTAATAAAAATAACTTTTCCCAAACCCACTATGATAAGCTATTTGGGTATCGCAATAGGCGACCAAAGCAGTTGGGATAAATTTCAAGATTTTTGCAAGCCGAAAGAGATTGAGATTTTTTGGAGAAATATCGGTGTTATAGAGCAAAACGGAAATGCACAGTCAGGCAGCAAAAAAATTGCTTTGGAAAATAAAATGGGCGTACAGTATGCGGACTGGCCTGTGAAGCCGGTGGAGGTCACCGAACTCACGTTTAAACTGAATAGCGCACATAACGATTCAAAATCTCTGTTTGCAATTTCCGAAATCAGGATTTTCGGGACGGAGTTTTAAAAACCTATTTTTCTACCGCCGTGAGGGTCTTTTGCGGTAACGGTTTTAACAAGTTCCTGCATCACTCGCTCTGCGGTCTGTTCTTCTTTAGGCAACCACTGCAATCTTTTGTATATGGCGTAAAAATCACCCGGGGCCACCGAATCCATTTTGGTCAATGCCTCCCAATTTTCGTCTATCAAATCCGGGAAAAAGTTTTCCGCCATTTTTAAGATGCCGTCTGCCTTTAAGTACCCGAATTGCAAATGAAAATGAAACCTGCGATTGCTGGCTATATCCAAATGCCCCTGAAAATTGGTTGAACATACAACCATGCACTTTGCGCTTTCCAGTTGCACCAGAAACTCGTTTGTTTGCGTAACTTCCCAGTTTCTCACGGCTCCTTTGCGGTCTGCTATTAAACTGTCTGCCTCGTCTATAAATAGCAGTTCGCCGTCTTCGTTTGCCTGCTTAAAAGCCGTGGCCAAATTTTTCTCTGTTTCGCCGACCCACATTGAGGAAATTTGCCCATAGCTTATTTCCCTAAAAGAAAGCCCGCATTCCCTAGCCAAGAATTTTGCGAACTCCGTTTTGCCGGTTCCGGGAGGCCCATAGAGAAGCATGGTCATGTTGCCTTCCGTTTGCTTGTTTTTGAGCTGCTCCGAATAGCATTTAGCGGAGTGCAGAACTTCGTCCAAATGTGGGATATTCAGCACGGAAACATCGTATTTCGGTGCGCGGCTAAGTGTTTGCTTATTGGTTTTCAAATCCAAAAGCTCAACGTGGTTTTCCAGAATTTCCTCGCCTATTTCCCTGTGCATTCCGCTTTCCGAAAGTGCCACTTCGTTTTGTACCGCCAACTCAATTCCTCCTGTGGAAATCTCGTATTTCTCCGCCAGTTTTTTGCGCCTTTCGTGCGAAAATATATGCTCCGCTTTATGTTTTTCAACAACGCAGTCCCAAAGTTTTTTGCGGATGTTCTGGTTGCCCAAATCAAAGCTCACGCTGTATTGAAATCTTCGCATTGTTGAGCGTTCAATAGTGTTTATTTTGTTTGTTATCCAAATTATAGGCAGTCTCAAATTTTCTAAAAAATCGTTCAGAAAACCTTTTTCAAAGCCATTCAAAAGCAAATCTGCTTCGTCTGCAACCAGCAGAACATTTTTTTCTCTAAGGCTGATTTCCGAGATTTTCAAAGCCCTCATTTTGTAAGAGATAGCGCCTTCCCTGTGCGTTTGTTTGCCGAAAATGCTTTGGTTATTTCTAAATTCAGCACCTATTTCATAAAGTGTTTTGCCGGTTTTCGCGGCTATGGAACGAGTTAGTTCGGTTTTTCCTGTGCCTTCCACCCCGTAGAACAAAAAATTCAAGGAACGGTTGTTTTTATAGCTTTTAATCAGGTCGCAAACGATTTGCGCTTGCTTCAAGCAATCAAAACTTTCAAGCGGCAATGCTTTTTTGTCATCTATTTTTGCGTAATTCTCCAAGAAATTGTCGGAGCCTATTCCGCTTAAAAAATTCTTCATATCCGCCGGCAAATCCCCGTCTTCATCTAAAATTCCGAGTTCTATCAAACCTCTGGGCTTTGACAGGGAATTCAGTATGCTGTCTCTGGAATGCCCGGTTAAAACGGAAATTACACGGTCCAGAAAATTGCTTGAGCTGTGCCTGCCTTTGAGCGTTTCCATAACGCAATCGCTCAGGTCATCCATCAGGGAATCTTTGGATATGGCAAAAGCCAATGCTAAAACATCTTGCGAAACTTTATCTAAACTCAGAGTTTCATTCAGAATGCGGAGCCTTTTTTCAAAGACATCGCTGAAGTACAGATTTTTGGCTTTGATTTGAATGTCAAAGGCATATTCCAGCATTTTCAAAAATAAATAGTTCACATCAAACGGATTCTTAACTTCGGTTATCCAAAATCTGGAGTTTAGCAAATCGTCTATTTTTATCCACGAAGCAAAAAAATCCGTTGCAATAGGCAGCTTATTCATTTTTGCTTCAAAAGCCGCACCGGCTTTTGATTGCTCGGAATGGCTTTTTAAGTATCTGCTTATAATTTTAACGGCGTGCTTCAAACCTTCCGTGCCTAGAAAATCTATTATTTCAACATAGTGCTCGGCTCTCAAGTTAAAATCATAATGCGTTTTATGCATGAATATCAGGTATTCAAAATATTTTGCGCATTTGCTTTCCCGCAGTGCATTGGTCGGCCCGCTGTAGCGAGCATAAGAGCGTTCATCGTTATCGTCCAAAAAGTTTGCAAAGTTTGTTTTTCGCATCTTGAGCTTTGACAAGGTCCTTTTGGGTTTCATTGTTTCGGTAGCCATAATATTCCCTACACCGCTAAACAGTCCAAAAACTTCTTTTTAGCCTTCCTAACCCACTTTGCGCTGGTTTTTTTGGCTTTGTGTTTGCGAAAATCAAAGGTGAGCAGGTAGCCCTCGCGCTTCAAAAAGCCAAAACTTATAAGCGTTGTGGTTTTCCCATATTGCCGAGCGCGGTTTATGGTGAAATAATCCCCCCGTTCCACCATGGCAGCAATTTGATTGATCTTGTTTGAAATATCAACCATATAATGTTTACTAGGGACGCAACGTCCCGTCACATTAAATTCACGCATAAGGGGAAGGTAGAAATTCCTTGCCTAATCGGAGGTATCTTTGATGCAACGCACGGAGAGCAAGGACAACCTATTGCTGCTGAGCCAGTTCACACCACGGTGATAGTCGTTCATGCTCCGGTAGTGAGCGTCGTAGTTATGGCTACTACTGTCCTCCGTGGCACTCCACCAGTAGCCGTAGTTGCCAATATCGTAGAAACTGCCATGATACGAGTAGTAGTTGCCCTCTCTGCATCGCTCGGCAAATGCCAACCATCTGGGCAAGCCTCCATAGCTGTAGCCCAATCATACAAACGACCGAAAGTGGCACAGTTGCCGGGGTCGTTATCATAGCAAGCAGAAGTACCCGTGCCGGGGTCGTAATTCAAATTCTCAGCCATCCAAGTTTGACCGCCTATTGTCACTTTTCTATAAGTTTTGCCGTCTCGGCTATCGGTAAACCGATTGTCAACGCTAGACGACGAGTTATCGCCACCATTGTCATCGGACGAACTCGCGTCTGAAAGCTGCTCTCCGCCATCATCAGACGAACAGGAAATGAGTGTCAGAACTCCGATGATGCCCCCGATGAAGAGGATGAAACCTAGCTTTCTCTTGTTCATGGCGAACTCCTTTATTTGATTACCGCATTAAAAAGCAATACCCATACCTAAATATATGACAAATCCTACACTATACTTGATGTCTTCTTTTCTTATTTCTTCCGTCCAAAACGATTCTCGTGTTCCTGTTCCAAACACGATAGGCAATTTTATACCGGGCTGCAAATAAAATCCTCCCTCATCACTGACATCTATTTTCCAGCCAAATTCAGGAGTAATTGCCACTCCACCATCTTCCATCTTCTCAATATAACCCCAAAAAGCATTGTGCCAAAAACTTTGACCAAATCCAACTCCTGTAAAAAAATTCTTACCCTGTGGATAAAAACGGACGAAAGCGTCTATTCCAACATCACTAAAAGCTATGAGTGTATTAGCATAGGCATTAACCCCCAAAGAAAAATGAGAACCAAGCATACGTTCATATCGTAAGCCAAGCCCAATAAGGCTCACTTCACCGGAAATCCAGTTGTTCCTTACATTGGCCGCCCTTTCTTCCGCAAAAGATGTCTGAACCCCGATGCCCCCGAGGAGGACAAAGAGGATGGGAAGATAAAGATTTTTGAAACCTGATTTTGTCTTGTTCATATTAAAAAGCTCCACCTATGCCAAGATATATTACAAGACCTCCACTAAAACAACCAGTGCATTTTTCTTCTTCACTCCCCAAAAAACCAGAATATTCAGCTCCATTTCCATACGTGATAGGCATTTTTATACCAGGCTGCAAATAAAATCCTCCCTCATCACTGACGTCTATTTTCCAGCCAAATTCAGGAGTAATTGCCACTCCCAATAAAGCCCACGACATAAACCCCGTGGAAAAATGGGGACCCACTCCAACTCCTGTAAAAAACGTCTTGCCCCAGGGATACAAACGGGCGGAAGCGTCTATTCCCAAATCATTCCATATACCACTTAAATTACCATAGGCATTAACTCCCAACGAAAAATGAGAACCAAGCATACGTTCATACCGTACGCCAAGCCCAATAAGGCTCACTTCACCGGAAACCCAGTTGTTCCTTACATTTGCCGTCCTTTCTTCCTCCGCAAAAGAAGTCTGACCCCCGATACCCCCGATTAAGAGGATAAAGAGGATGGACTGTAGGGGCAAGGCGAGCCTTGCCCTGTTTGTTGGTTTTGCCTTGTTCATGAGATACCTCCTTGGCTTTGGAAAAATTCTGAATTAAAAAAATCGAAATCGGTTCTAAGAGCATGGCTGGGCAAGGCTCGCCTTGCCCCTACGGAACGATATGGAAAAAAAATATCAATCATGAATTAACCCCTCAATCCTGGATGCAACGGACGGAGCGCAAGAAGAACTTATAGTCGCCGTAATTCTTGCCCACATAGCCGTCTTCGTAACTTATGGTACGGTACCAAGCGTAGCTGCTATTGTACTCCGTGGAGCTCCACCAGTAGCCGTAGTTGTCGACACCGTTGAAAGCACCACTGTTGTAGCCGCCAGGCATGGCCGAAAAACCGTAGTCATCCGTGCCGTCACTGTTATAAAACCAACCACTTGTAGCCTTTAATTTGGTTCCTGCCACTGAAGAACCGCCTGCATAATTTATAAGAGTACCCCAGTCATCATTGCTCGGAATATGCCAACCTTCAGGGCAAATACCCCGATGCTTTACATCGCTTCCACCCCATAAAGAATTATTGAAACTTGCGTCTATACCCATAGCCGTTGACCAATCATACAAGCGACCGTAGGTGACGCAATTGGCAAGGTCGTTATCATAGCAATCTGAATTGCCCGTGCCGGGGTTGTAATTCAAGTTTCTCGCAAACCAAGTTTGATTACCTATAATAACTGTTTGATAAGTTTCATCGCCGTAAGTTACGGGTTTGCCATAAACCACGTTGGGAGAGGAACTTGAACTCCCGTTAATACTGGACGATGAGTTGTCACCACCATCTTGGATGCAACGAACAGAGTGCAATCTGGACTTAAGAGTGTTGTTCCTGCTTACACTGATGCCGTTGTAGCCCATGGACCGGAACCAAACGTAGATGCTATTGCGCTCCGTGGTACTCCACCAGTAGCCTATGTCGCCGACACCGCCGAAAAAACTGACATCCGAGTGGCCTTGGCCACCAGGCAGGGCAGAAAAGCCGTAATCGTCTGTGCCATTGCCATTTTGATTCCAACCTGTTGCTGACTTCAATTTAGTTCCCTCATCGCTACCGACGTAATCAGTCAACGCTCCCCACTCCGCATCACTGGGCAAATGCCAACCATCAGGACAAACTAACAGAGCCGTTGCCCAATCATACAAACGACCATAGGTGTCACAGTTAGCAGAGTTGTTATCATAGCAAGCAGAAATGCCCGAACCGGGGCCCCAATTCAAATTTTCCGCAAACCAAACTTGACCATTTATATTCACAGTCCTGTAAGTTTGACCGCCGCAGGATATTGAGTTATCCGAAACGGACGGATTGGGACAGCTAACGATAGAACCACCAGACGAACTAGAATTATCTACACTTGACGAGGAATCACCATCCTCGCTAGACGATGAACTGTCCTCCCCATCGCCAGACGAACTAGAATCGCTCACGCTTGACGAAGAGTCATCGCCCCCACCATCACCAGATGAACTGGAATCGCCATCTACGCTTGACGATGAATCGCCGCCCCCATCACCGCCAGACGAACTAGAATTGCCGTCAACCGAGGAAGAACTCGTGACTAAAGGCGGCGGCGGACCATCGCCATCATCAGATGAACAGGAAGTTAGTGTCAGAACCCCGATACCCCCGATTAAGAGGATTAAGAGGATGGACTGTAGGGGCAAGGCGAGCCTTGCCCTGTTTGCCGGTTTTGTCTTATTCATGAGATACCTTCTTGGTTTGGGTAAAATTCTGAATTAAAAAAATCGAAATCGGTTCTAACAGCATGGCTGGGCAAGGCTCGCCTTGCCCCTACGGAACGATATGGAAAAAAAATATCAATCATGAATTAACCCCTCAATCCTGGATGCAACGCACAGATAACAAGTAAGATTTGATGACAGGGTCCAAATACGTGCTCTCGTTGCCGTCGCTCATGCCAAGGTAGTATGCGTTGCCGCTAAGAAGGCCCTCACCTTCACTGGCACTCCACCAGCGGCCGTAGTTGCCGACATCGTAGAAAATGCCATCCGAGCGGATTAAGCCGCCCGGCAAAGCCGAAAAGTAATAATCGTTTGTGCCGCCGCCATTGTAATCCCAACCTGTTGTTGATTTCAGTTTAATTCCCGCACAATCGGAACATTCACTATCGCTTTCAACAAAATCCGTCAATGTTGTCCACTCTGCATAGCTGGGCAAATGCCAGCCATCGGGACAAACTGATCGAGCTGTTGCCCAATTATACAAGCGGCCGTATTTTGCGCAATTCTCTTGCACTTTATCGGGTGATAATGTTTCTGTAATGAAAGTGTCGTTATCAAAGTCCCAACCTACTTCAACTTCACCGTCTTCGCCGTAACATTTGCTGCCAGTGGCGTTGTAATTCAAATTCTCAGCCATCCAAGTTTGGGTGCCTATGACTACAGTTTTGTATGTTTGACCGTCGCAGGACATTGAGTTATCCGAAACGGATGGATTGGGGCAGCTAACGATAAAGCTACCACCCCCACCATCGTCGTCAGACGAGCAGGAAATGAGTGTCTGAACCCCGATACCCCCGATTAAGAGGATTAAGAGGATGGGAAAAAATTTTGCCTTATTCATGATTAACCTCTCTATCCTTCACGCAACGCACATACACCAAGAAAGACTTATTGCAGGCGTTCAAGTTGGCTTCATCGTTGTAGAATTGCATATAACGGTTGAAAGCAGCGCTACCGAACTCACTGGCAGCCCACCAAACACCCTCGGCACCGGCACGGTTGAAATGAGCGTCGGGATCGGGATAGCCACCGCCGCCCGGCAGTGCCGAAAAGCCGTAGGCGTCTGTGCCATTGCCACTACTGCCATTATATGTCCAGCCGCTAGTTGCTTTCAGGTATTTGCCTGCCGTAGAACTGATGTAAAGACCCATTTGAGATACACCCTCAACGCCATTTTGTTCATCTACCCAAAGGAACAGTTCATTCCAGTCATCATTGCTCGGAACATGCCAACCATCTGGGCAAATGCCCTGATGGTTGACATCGCTTCCACCCCATGAAGAACTATTGAAACTCGCATCTATACCCATAGCCGTTGACCAATCATACAAGCGGCCGTACTTTGCGCAATTGGCCTGAACTTCGCTCTCCGGTAATGTAACATCTCCACCTTCAGAAACATAGCCGTCTTGACCATAACATTTGCTACCTTCCGCGGCGTAATTCAAATTCTCCGCCATCCAGGTTTGGTCACCTATAACTGCGATTCTATAGGATTGACCGTCTCGGCTATCAGTAAACCGGGGGCCGCCATCGCCACCACCCCCATCGCTATCATCCGACGAGCAGGAAGTCAGTGTCTGAACCCCGATACCCCCGATGAGGAGGATAAAGAGGATGAAACCTGATTTTCTCTTGTTCATAATGAACTCCTTTTTTCCCCACTCTCGTTTACCTCTTGTCCAAACTGGAGGATTCGGTTTGGACAAGTTCGCACCGATATGGTGCAATTTTTTGTATGCCTCAGCCGTCCTGGACGCAACGAACTGAAAGCAAGTCGGGCTTATTGGTGACGCCCCTGCCCGCACCGCTGCCGAGGTAGTTCATATTCCGGAACCAAGCGTTGCTGCTAGTGTCCTCCGAAGCACTCCACCAGTAGCCGAGGCTGCCGACACTGTTGAAATAGCCATTGGAATAGCCGGCGCCGCCCGGCAGGGCCGAAAACCCGTAGTCGTCCGTGCCATTACCGTATGTTGCATCAGCATTCCAACCACTTGTTGCTTTCAATTTAGTTCCCGCTGTACTGCTACCACCAACAGCATTCTCCAATGCAGTCCACTCCTCATCGCTAGGCAAATGCCAACCATTGGGGCAAACTGATCGAGCCGTTGACCAATCATATAAACGACCATAAATGTCGCAGTTGGCAGGGTCATCATCATAGCATCTGCTGCCATTCGCTGCGTAGTTCAAATTCTCCGCAAACCAAACTTGACCATTTATATTCACAGTCCTGTATGTTTGACCGCCGCAGGATACTGAGTTATCCGAAACGGACGGATTGGGACAGCTAACGATAGAGCCATCAGACGAACTGGAATCGCCCTCGCTGGACGAGGAATCGCCACCACCATCATCTTCAGACGAACTAGAATTATCCGCACTTGACGATGAATCATCACCCTCATCACCGCCAGACGAACTGGAATCGCCCACGCTTGACGAAGAACCATCATCCTCGCCAGACGATGAGCTGTCGCCCCCACCATCGTCAGATGAACTGGAATCGCCCACGCTTGACGAGGAATCATCATCCGCACTAGACGATGAATCGCCATCCCCGCCGTCAGACGAACTGTAGCCGTCACCAGACGAACTGGAATTGCCTTCAACCGAGGAAGAACTCGTGCCCAAAGGCGGAGGAGGGCCATCGCTATCGTCAGACGAGCAGGAAATGAGTGTCAGAACTCCGAAGTATCCGATGAGGAGGATAAAACCTAGTTTTCTCTTATTCATAATGAACTCCTTTATTTGATTACCGCATTAAAAAGCACTACCTATGCCAAGATATATTACAATACCTATGCTACCATGGGCAACTCCTTCTTTTGGTCCTTCATCCTTAAAATCCAAAAAAGGTTCTTCTGTATATTTTGCTGCTCCAAACGTGATAGGCACTTTTACACCGGGCTGCAAAAAAGATCCTCCCTCATCACCGACATCTATTTTCCAGCCCAATTCAGGAGTCACTGCCACTCCATCCATGTTATAATCATACGTTAGCGATATTCTCTTGGAACGATGGGGTCCCACTCCAACTCCTACAAAAAACGTCTCGCCCCAGGGATACAAACGGGCGGAAGCGTCTATTCCAAAATCATTCCATATAATATCTAAATTTGCATAAGCATTAACTCCCAAAGAAAAATGAGAACCAAGCATACGTTCATACCGTATGCCAAGCCCAAAAAGGCTCAATTCACCGGAAACCCAGTTGTCTCTTACATTTGCCGTCCTTTCTTCCTCCGCAAAAGAAGTCTGAACCCCGATGCCCCCGATTAAGAGGATAAAGAGGATGGACTGTAGGGGCAAGGCGAGCCTTGCCCTGTTTGTTGGTTTTGCCTTGTTCATGAGATGCCTCCTTGGCTTTGGAAAAATTCTGAATTAAAAAAATCGAAATCGGTTCTAAGAGCATGGCTGGGCAAGGCTCGCCTTGCCCCTACGGAACGATATGGAAAAAAAATATCAATCATGAATTAACCCCTCAATCCTGGATGCAACGGACGCTATACAAGTAACTCTTAAAGCCGGCTACCCCGTCAACGTCCTCGTCGCCGTAGTAGTGCATGCTCCTGTGGTAGGCGTAGTAGCCGTAGATCTCGCCCTCACTGGAACTCCACCAGTAGCCATAGCTGTCGGCAATGCTGAAGAGGCCACCGGAATTGCCGTAGCCACCCGGAAGGGCGGAAAAACCGTAATTGTCCGTGCCGTTGCCGTTTTCATTCCAACCACTTGTAGCCTTTAACTTGGCTCCTGCCACCGAAGAACCGCCTGTATAATCTATAAGTGTATTCCAGTTTGCATTGCTTGGAATATGCCAACCATCCGGGCAAATACCCTGATGATTTACGTCGCTTCCGCTCCATGAAGAACTATTGAAACTTGCGTCTATACCCATAGCCGTTGGCCAATCATACAAGCGACCGTAGGTGTTGCAGTTGGCAGGGTCGTTTTTATAGCAAACGGAATTACCTGTGCCGGGGTCCCAATTCAAATTTTCTGCCATCCAAGTTTGGTCGCCTATTGTTACGCTCCTATAAGTTTTATTGTCTCGGATATCAGTAAAAAAAGTATAATGTATGTTTGGGTTAAAGTGGTCGCCATTGCCCCCGCTAGATGATGAGGCGTCGCCCCCATCACCGCCAGACGAACTTGAATTCCCGTCAAACGAAGAAGAACTCGTGACTAAAGGCGGAGGAGGGCCATCGCTATCGTCAGACGAGCAGGAAATAAGCGTCTGAACCCCGATACCCCCGATTAAGAGGATTAAGAGGATGGACTGTAGGGGCAAGGCGAGCCTTGCCCTGTTTGTTGGTTTTGCCTTGTTCATAGCGAACTCCTTTTTTCCCCCACTCTCGTTTACCTCTTGTCCAAACTGGAGGATTTGGTTTGGACAAGTTCGCACCGATATGGTGCAATTTTTTGTCGTTGTTTGAACCTTGGCTAATCCGTGTTTAGTTCTGGAGACAACGCACAGAGAAGTAGTTATCGCTGGATCCGATCTGCACACGGCTGTTTTCATAGCTCATGGCCAAAGCCCGACCGTGGTCACCGTCAGCGTTTACATCGGTACTCCACCAGGCACCGGTATCGCCGACATCGAAGAAAAGGCGGATATCTCCAACGTGGCTGCCGTAGTAACCTCCTGGCAGAGCTGAAAAGCCGTAATCGTCCGTGCCATTGCCGTCGCCGTTCCAGCCGCTTGCAGCCTTCAATTTAGCTCCAGCAATAAGGACACCGCCAACAGTATTTACCAGTGTCTGCCACTCCGCAATACTGGGCAAATGCCAGCCATCGGGACAAACCTCCATTGCCGTTTCCCAATCATACAAGCGACCGTATTTTATACAATTCTCTTGCACTTTATCGGGCGATAACGGTTCTGTAATGGGAATTTCGATCTTCATATTATCGGGACCTATTTCATCATAACCTACTACAACTTCACTGCCTTCACCATAGCACTTGCTACCGGAAACATTGAAATTCAGGTTATGCTTCATCCAGATTTGGTCACCGATGGTTACGGTTTCAAAAGAATTAGAACCGCCCCCGCCATCATCGTCAGACGAACAGGAAGTGAATGTCTGAATCCCGATACCCCCGATTAAGAGGATTAAGAGGATGGATTGTAGGGGCAAGGCGAGCCTTGCCCTGTTTGTTGGTTTTGTCTTATTCATGAGATACCTCCATCAATTATCCTCTATGCAACGCACTGAAAACAAGTTAGTCTTACGGTCGTCGTCCCGAGCTGCACTCTCTCTTCCGCCGTATATGTACCAGTAGTAGGCATTGATGCCTGCGATCTCACCCTCCCGGGAAATCCACCAATAGCCATTGGAACCGGCATTGCGGAAACCGCTGCCATCTGGGCTGTGAAAACCGCCCGGCAGAGCTGAAAAGCCGTAATTGTCCGTGCCATTGCTGTTGTTATTCCAGCCGCTTGTCGCCTTCAACTTGGTTCCGGCTATACTGCTGCCGCCAACATAATTCGTTAAAGTCGTCCATGCCGCATCGCTGGGCAAATGCCAACCAGAGGGGCAAGCTGCCATAGCCGTTGACCAATCATATAAACGACCATATTTGTTGCAGTTGCTTGTCTGATTTTCGTAGCAAGCAGAATTACCCGTACCGGGATTGTAGTTCAAATTTTCAGCCATCCAAGTTTGGTCACCTACAACTACGGTTTTGTAGGATTGTCCGTCTCGGCTATCTGTAAATGAGCCATACGTTATATCCTTTATGCAACGCAGTGAAAACAAGTTGGACTTATGGTCGTCGTCCCGAGCGGCACTCTCTTTTCCGCCGTATATGTACCAGTAGTAGGCATTGATGCCTGCGATCTCACCCTCCCGGGAAATCCACCAGTAGCCATTGGAACCGGCATTGCGGAAACCGCTACCATCCGGGCTGCGAAAACCGCCCGGCAGAGCGGAAAACCCGTAGTCGTCCGTGCCATTGCTGTTGTTATTCCAGCCACTTGTCGCCTTCAGCTTGGTTCCGGCTATACTGCTACCGCCAACATAATTCGTTAAAGTTGTCCATGCCGCATCGCTGGGCAAATGCCAATCAGAGGGGCAAGCTGACCGAGCCGTTGACCAATCATATAAACGACCATAAATGTCGCAGTTGGCAGGGTCATCATCATAGCATCTGCTGCCATTCGCTGCGTAGTTCAAATTCTCGGCCATCCAAGTTTGGGTGCCTATAACCACGCTCTTATAAGTTTTACCGTCACGGTTGTCAATAAAGTTAATATACGGTATATTTGGGTTAAAGTGGTTACCGCTGCCACCGCCGGACGAGGAATAGCTATTTGTGCTAGACGATGAGCCACCGCCACCGCCGGACGAATTTTTTACGCAACGAACAGAGAACAAGCCGGACTTACCGTAGTCGCTCTTGTACACATCGCTGTAGCCGTAGATCATGCTCCGGAGGTAGACGTAGTTGCTACCGTTCTCTGTGGCACTCCACCAGTAGCCGCGACCACCGACTTCGAGGAAAAAGCCATCCGAAGACAAGTAGCCGCGGCCGCCCAGCAGAGCCGAAAAGCCGTAATCGTCCGTGCCATTGCCTGTCGCGGCCTTCAATTTAGTTCCCGCTGTCCTGCTATCACCAACGGCATTCTCCAATACCGTCCACTCCTCATCGCTGGGCAAATGCCAGCCATCGGGGCAAACCGTCATAGCCGTTTCCCAATCATACAAGCGACCGTAGGTGACACAATTGGCAGGGTCATCACCATAGCATCTGCTGCCTTCCACGGCGTAATTCAAATTCTCTGCCATCCAAGTTTGATCGCCTATCTTTACGGTTTTGTATGTCTGACCTTCGTATGGCAGAGAACCGTATGAAATGCCACCACCGCCACTTGACGAAGAACCACTACCACCGCCAGACGAACTGGAACCATCATCCACGCTAGACGATGACTCGCCTCCTCCATCGCTTGATGAAGACTCATCGCCACCGGACGAACTGGAACCGCCGTCCACTAGAGACGAAGGTTCGCTGTCAGAAATGTCCGAAATTTGGTGCTCACCGCAACCTAAAAGCACGAAAAACAGCGGAATAAGATATTTGTTCATGATGAACTCCTGTTTTGAGGGGAAAATTCGGATTTTATGTATGGAAAAGAGGGGAAAAAGTATATATATATTTTTTTTACACCGTTATGACATAGCCTGCGAGCGCGGGACTTACCCTGCACTTCGAGCCCCCTTTAGCGTACTTTGTATATTATACGTCATTCTATATAATATATATTCTTTTTATAAAAATAGTACAATAAATGTTAATTTATTTGTTTGGGGAGTAGGAAGTGGGGAGTAGGG
>LIUH01000154.1:0-3229 GCA_001462225.1 Fibrobacteria bacterium GUT31
TGCCGAAACTCTTATTATGAATTATTAAGGAGATGACAATGCGGGATTTGACTGACGAAGAATACAATGCCCTTGATGAATTGTGGACAAGCAACCCGCCAAAGGTGTCAGGCGATGGGAAAACGGGTTTTTTGTTTAAGCGCAAGTAAATTACCCCTCCCATTGATAACTGATAAAGGATAGTATGAGAGTACCAACAATTTACCTTGAAACTACGATTTTCAATTTCCCCTTTGCCGATGACGCGCCGCAGTACAAGGCCGATACGTTACGGCTGTTTGCGGAGATAAAAGCAGGGAAGTTTAAGCCCTTCACGTCTGAATATGTCCCCCGAGAGTTAGAAACAACAAAGGACGCTGGAAAGTTGGCAAAAATGAAAGCCCTTATTGCCGATTATGGGATCACGGCGATCCCGGCAAGTCCGGAAATGGAACGGCTTGCGGATTTGTATATATCAACAGGTATTATCCCAAAAAAGTATGCAACGGACGCACTTCATATCGCCGCAGCAACGGTTGCCGGCCTTGATTATATTATCAGCTTGAATTTCAGGCATATCGTGAAACACAAAACTATAATTGAGACAGAGATCATTAACGCCCGTGAAGGATTTAAGCGGGTGTTCATTCATACCCCAGCGGAGGTGATAAGCCATGAAGAAAACCATTGACGATTATCTGAACGATCCGGACCTTGCGGATGAGCCCCAGTCCCTTCGGGAAGTCCACGCTGCCCGGCTAATGATCCAAGACGAAACAAAAGACATGACGGCATTAGAAAGAACGGCTTATTACCACGAAGCGGCGAAGCGGTTTTTTGCCCCGGATATTTTAGAAAGTTATTAAACAATGGGGGAAGGATACACTGGCATAATGGCTGATGTTCTGAAATACGCTGTTACTAACCCCGGCATCCTGACCGAAGCCACAAAATGACAATAACAGGGTGGAACACCAGCGTGCCTTCGTGGCAGCCCGCCCGCAGGCCTGCTGTAAAAACTCCGTGGGAATCTGCCTACGGAGCCCTTCGGTCTCCTACGGCAGGGAGTCACGGAAAATGTTTTTACAGCAGGCCTGCGGGCGGGCTGCCGCGAAGGCAAGTGAGATTGCTATGTATAAGTTTACTGAAAAGCAGGCGGGTTGTTCTTGCTGGCGCAAGTGCAAAAAAACCCAGCACTTAAATTCTTAAGTGCTGGGAGGTACTGGATTTTTAAAAGGTAAATTACCTAATTATGGCGTCATTAATAATTTCGGTAACCCTTGAAAGTCCAGTCCTTTTTATTGAAACTTGCCCAGCACCTAGGTTTTAGGCGCCGGGTAAATTAGCGTTAGATGCCTTCGTGCTTATTCCACATCATAGAAAATGATGGACTCGATCGTAACTGTGAACTTATCATCAGTGTCGCCTGTGTTCACTTGAATCGCAATACCAAGCCAGTCTTCCGCCGCAAATTGTTTCGCGACAGCTAAAGCAGAATCGGTATAAGTTACAGTCGTTTGGTTATACTTTGTTATGTTCGGGTAACCTAAGTCCACGCCGTAATTAGAGCCTGATCCTAAAATCGGGTTGAATTGATCAGTTACGAACTTGACGACAAGTGCAGCGCCATCACTTTTTGAACCTGTAGCATCATCAATTACAGCTGACCACTTAATTACAAACTTTGCATAATCGGTTATGTCAAAATCATTCGGGAACAGTAAATACACACCGCCGTTGGTAAATGAAACCACATTATCCGCTATTGTAGCGCCGTACCATTTGTTACTGTTTCCGCTTTTCTCCCATGACGCAGGATCAAGTTTATATGAGCCGTCTCCCTGATTGCCATAAAGAGCAGCTGCAGCCGGCGGGAATACAGCTTTAACAACACCTGAGTTTGCGTCATTGGTTGCTGTCGCGCCTGCAACTTTAAAGAAGTCTTTCGCCACGCCATCAAAGGTAAAGCCTTCTTTTTCTGTCAATGTGATGGTAGCGGTGTAAACTGTGCCTACAACAAACTTGCCGTCACCGTCCATTGCGCCAGTCCACGTAACGTCCCCGGTATACTGCGATGCGGTAACTGTTGATGTTGGTATTCTTCCCGCTTCAGGGGCGGCTACGCCCGGAATATCTTTAAGATCGACAACAGAATCAGGCACCTCGTCGCTGGTAAAGGTAATTTTAGTTACCGCGATTTCATATGTTGCCTTGCTGGTACTAGACCAACCTGCTGTCGTAATATTACCGGCATACACATTGGGTTGAAACGCGATTCTGTCCGTAAATTTGACGAACGGATAGGCTTCTTCGTGTTTGACTCCTGCCTCGCTTGAGCCGTCTACGAATCCGTCACCACCTTCTTTAGTATCGTCCGCTCCACCCTTCACAGCGGCTATTTTTCCAAGCTTGAATTCGTGATCGTATTGCCCTGTTTTTTGTGTTCCGGTTGTCCCGTCGATAACAGCAACAGGTCCGCTGAAGTCTGATTTTGCAAAGGTCATAAACCCAATAAAATCCGGTGTTGTTATGGAAATAACTTCCATTTCAACATTGATCGTCCCGTAGCCTTTCCCTACTACATCTGCAGGGAACTCATAGTAAAAACCAACGTTTGATAAACTACCTTTATCATCCAGTTTAAATTTGTTGCCGGTAATTTCAGCATCAGAAGCATTATTACCGCACGCTTTCAGAACAATATCCGCTCCATCAATTACAAGGTCGCCTCCCGGTGGCGGTGGTGGTGGCGGTGGCGGCGGTGGCGGACCGGCTGGCGGTTTACTTGTCGTGCCGTTACTGCACCCAACCATGGCAAATACCAATAGTAATGCCAACATGATTGTAAGGGTTTTCTTTAACATCTTCTTCCTCCAAAACTTGTTCTCAGGCGCTCGCGCGTACGGACGCCTGTTTATTAGACGTCCGCGCTCAACGAGCGCGTATGCTTAAAGGCGGCGGGTTTGCGTGCCCCACAATGCGCGGCGCGCAAGACTCCTCCGCCATTAGCCCAAAACAAAAAGAGAAAAAGCAAGTTAACGGGTTAATTATCTGAAAAAGAGAACAATAAACTGTTAGGTTGTTGATTCGTAAGCCCGGCGAAGGCCGGGCGTATAATCCATACCTTAAAAGAACCAAGCCCCGAAGGGGCTTGACGTACCTACTTAGGAGAGAACAATAAACTGTTAGGTTGTTGACGTACCTACTTAAGAGTTGTGTATAATGTTGCGTGTTGCGTGTTGCGTGTTGC
>LIUH01000154.1:3516-6171 GCA_001462225.1 Fibrobacteria bacterium GUT31
CGGTCGGCATTTACGAGAGGCATTACATTGTATGAACATAATTCCGTCATTAGTAATATTGTCCACTGTGTTTTGAGGAATTGTCAAGAAAATTATTGCGGCAGGCAGGGCCGGAAACGGCGGCTTTGTGGGATAATTCGCCGTTCCTGCGGAACGGCGGCGCCAAGAATGGGGAAACCCTAATTAGCCGTGAAGATCGACAAGTGACGCCGTGTTTGAACCGCCAAAACCGGAGCGCTTGCCGCTTGCCGCGTATGGGTTGTTCCTTAGGGCTTTGATTTCCGAGCGAAGTTCCAGCATGCGTTTGGAAAGCAGTTCCTTGTTCTTGGTTGAGCGCATAATAGCTTCGCTTTGTAATTTATCAAGAGATGCCTTAAGGCCCGGTACCTCGTCTGAAGATTCGGGTTTTGCCGCTGTTTTTTCGGGGCTCTGTCCGGCAACAACGGAATAGTACATTTCTTCAAGAGGATCGATAACCTTTTTAATGGAAAAGATGTCCGCGACTATTTTTTCTTCTATCTCCACATAGGCCAAAAGGTCTTCGGCGCTGCCCGATTCGATTACGCTTTGCTGTTTTTCCAGCAGGTCCAGATAAGAGCGAAACCGATCGCGCTGTTGTGTCAACAGCGTTTTAAAACGCTTTAGAATTGCGACCCTCTGTGCGAGTTCCGCCGAATCTATACCGTCGCTCGTTGCTGTCGAGGATTTTACATCGTCTACTAAAATTGACATTTTCCCTCCCTTTGTCCGGTTTAACCGGCTATATTAAGGCCTACCGCTTCGCGGTTTGACTGATCTGCGGTATGACTTGCGATTTGACTCCATGCGTTTCTGAGATCGGAAATCATATCCCTTATCGTTGACATTCTCTGTATATCCTTGTTGATATTTGCCTCTAAAAGCTCCCTGTTGAACCATGTATACAGGGAAAAAAGGTTTTTTGAAATTTCTCCGCCTTGTTCAAAGTCCAGAGAAACCATTAATTCAGTCAATATTTCTTCGGTTTTCATAACCGCTTTGCCGATCTGTTCGATTCTGCCCGGGTCTTTCTTTTCGGTATTGTTTTGTTCTAAAAGTTCAATTGCTTTGGCAAGCTGTTTTACCGCTTCATCGTACAGCATGACAATAAGCTGTCCCTGTCCGGCAGTCTTAATTGTGGTTTCTTTGTATGTGGATAATGCGTTTTTATATGCCAAAATACTCCCCTCAGTGTATTATCGGCTGGAAAATACCTTTCTTTAATGATATGGAGTGTTTGTGCCGGACTCTTCCATAAGTTCCGTAAAAACAGTAATATACAGAAGATTGAGCCGGATTGAGTTGAAAAATGTAATTTCCAGATTGATAGCTGCTGTCAGATCATTCCTGCAGCGGATGTATATTACCGTACAGTTGTACCTGGAAAACGGTCTTGCAAATCACGCCGCCGCCTGCGCCTATGGTTTTTTACTTTCCATGACGCCCATGCTGTTATTAATTGCCTTTGTCATGTTTTTTATCTATAAATCTTCACCGGGGACTGTTACCGCCATGATTGGCACTATTCCGTTTTTGGGCAGTATTTTCGACGAACAATGGCTTTCCAGTGATTTGTTTTCTTTCTCCAGTCCCGGTATTCCGGGCATTATTTCCGTGTTGAGTATTATCTGGGCGGGCAGAATTCTGGCTATGTCCATACACAGGGGGCTTAAAAATGTTTTCCCGACAGGAAAAAAAAGGAACCCTGTAAAGAACGCCGGTGTAATTCTGGCTATTGAGGTATCGGTAATAATTTTTGTGCTGGTGGTTATAATCAGCTCCCGTACGGCTATGCGTTTTTACGGATTGTTTGAATTCTTTCCTCAAGGATCGATTGTACGGCTTGTTACATCGCATTTTGGCGGACAGGTTTTTACCGTTATTTTACTGGGGCTTGGCGCGTTCTTTGTCTACCTGTCTGTTCCTTTAAAACCTCCGCGTAAATTCTCAGCTTTTCAGGGAGCGCTTTTCTGCACGTTTGCTTATTTTTGTACAGTCATGGTACTGGGGATTATTCTGAACAAGGCCAGGTATAATTTTCTCTATGGTACTTTTGGAAATCTCATAATTATACTGGTTAATGTTTATTTCTTTTTTACCTTTTTCTTTATTGGAGCCCAGCTGGCCTTTGTGGCGGATCATTTTGACGCGCTGTTGTTTTCAAGGATAAGAAAAATTAAAATTAAGGCTTCCAGAAAAAGCATAGAAATTGGTTTTTTTAAAAAACTCAAGCCCTATTACCTGCTTAATAATTTCTTTAACCCGTCGAAAAGCAATCTTAATAAATATTTGCGGCACTATAAAAAAGATGAAGTTATTTTTTCGCACGGGGATATTGTTGATGATATTTTCTATCTTCTGGACGGAGAAGTCGAGATGATGATTTCATCTTCGCACGGCAAAGAAAGTTTTTCAGGCATCGTAAAGGCGGATTCCTTCTTTGGTGAAATGAACAATCTGTTATCTGAAGACAGGATCGTAACAGTCAGGGCAAAAACCGATATTTCCGTGTTTGCCATAACTTCTTCGTTATTGGATATAATTATTAAACATGATACAAGTCTTGACAGAAAACTAATCGAACACATGTCCCGAAAATTTAAAAGAACAGACGAGATAGCTTCGTAGCTGGTCTGT
>LIUH01000155.1 GCA_001462225.1 Fibrobacteria bacterium GUT31
GACTGCATAGCTGCTTTGCCCTTTTATTATGTCGCCGGGTTGAGCGTCAATTCCTGCGAGGGCATTTTTCACAGGCAAGGAGAATTGCGGAATGTAGCCAATCCAGTTCCAGCCTTTGTTAATGTCAATAGATGTCGATGGGCCGGCATGTTGCCCTTGAACCGAGAGCGAAATAGCACGGTTTGTGTTCACAAGGTACATGCTCTTTTCCGAAATGCTGTTTAGCGTTCCAATCCAGCTTGACTGCCGTTGAATGTAGCTGCTCTGCCCTTTAATCATCACACCTGCATCGCCGAGCGAGGATTTCATTTGATCAAGAATGGAGGGATTTTCGCTCAGCACGTTTGAGGAAATCCAATTCCAGCCTTTTCGCAGGGCTATAACCTGTTCATATACATCCAATGCGTTAAATATAACAGGGTTTAGGTGTGAACCTAAAATGCTTCCCGAAGCAAAGCGAATATTGCTCACCGAGGTTTCCACCTTCGGATAAATACGCCCTGTTGATGCGCTCCATAGCTTAAACGTTATTGGCTGATTGCTATGTTCCGCATTGCCGTAAACATTAGAAAATACGAAGTATGCATTGGTTGGGCTGATGTATGTGAGTGAAGCCGTGCCTACGCATTCCTCGCCTATGAAAGCTGATAGCACATCTTCGGTGTTTTCGCTGAACACGCCGTTGATTTTAATTTGCCCGGTAATGCTCATAGAGCCTTCAAAATCATTGGAGTTTACCACCCAGCCCGGGCTTTTTCCGGAAACTTTCAGTTGAACGCCAAGAGCCTCGGTTACGCCGTTGCCGCTTGCAAGGCCTATAGTTGCCTCGTAATTGCCGATGTTGACACCGGAGGCGGTGGTGAATACCAAGTCTCTGCTTGCCATAGGTGCCAAATTGCCGACACCATTTGCAACTCTTAGCCATGAAGGCAAATTTTCAACGCTGTAGCTCACGGTTGTTCCGCCTGTGTTGGTTATCCTTGCGGTGAATGAGCGGGCCCCGCCTTCTTCCATGCTTAAGTAAACAGGGTCGCTATCCCACCGGAGCGCATTGCGGCGGACAAAGGCTGTCCATTGCTCGGCATTGCTTTTGTTATCTCGCATATCGCGAACATCTTTGACGGCAATGTTAAGTGTTACGCCTTCTACACGGGCAAAATAGCTTGGGTCTAGCGTAAACACGATTTTGTTGTTTGAGGCTACGTATGAGAACGGTACATTTTCAACCGGGCGGGCATCTTTCACCGGCACGGCGGTGGCAGATATTGTGCCCCCTTCTGCTGACATTAATATATCTACCATATTATTGCTTGTTTGCGTTACCGTAATCAAGCCGTTTGATTGTTTTGTGTATGTTTCAAACGGATAGTATGCGAGCAATCCGGCTTCACTGCCGTGCAATTTGCTGTTTTTGTTCAGCATTATGCCGTCACGGGTGAGCGCGCTGTTCCATATACGTATTTCGTCGAAATAACCTGCGAAGTTATTTTGGAATGTGTTTGGCGGAATGCGCCGTACACCAAAATAATAGTAACCGCTTGCAAAAGTGCCGAGTAATGTTTCGGAGAATGCTGCTGTTGCTACACCGTCTATATAAACATTGACATTGCCACTACGCCGTACAGACATTGCTACATGGTGCCATTTTGTGTCGATGATGTTTTTGCTTGTCAATATGCGGTTCTCCGTTCCATCGCTTTTGTAAAGCGTTAGCCCACCGCTTGCATTGATTGCGATATAGCCGTTGTCGTTGCTGAACAGCACTTGGTTTTGCTGGTTTGCATCTTCGCTGCGGAACCAGAATTCAAGCGTGAAGTCGCTGAATATGTGCAGCGGATAGGTTGAGGTGGAAATGGAGAAATAATCGCTTGCGGTTTGCTTTGCATAACCCGACGGATATACATACCAGTCTGCTGCACTCAACATCAGGTTGCGGGCACGGGCTTTGTCTGTGGCGAAGGTTCCTTCAATTTCGTCCAAGGGCCAGTAACCTACAAGCCCGTATTCCATGCCGGATTTTGTTAGGCTCTTGGCTGCGGAAACATCTGCTTGTGTACGGTTTACGCCGTAGAAGTGCAACCCGGAAACCGCGCCGATAAAGCCACTGCTAGTTGTTGCATTGTTGCCCACGGTGAGATTGCCCTGTGTTGGAGGCGTGGAATTCAAAACTCGGTTTGCAAAGAATATGTTATTGGTTGCACCTTCAAATTCATAAACCGATACGCTGTTATTTTCGTTATTGTAAACCATTGCGATGTATTTCCATGTTTCGTCATTCGCTATGGAAATTGTGGATGTATGAGTTTCTTCGCCGATTTTTACCACGACTTTGCCCGTGGCATCAAAACCAAGCGATATGCTGCTCGCATTGCCGTAGCTGAACAATGTGCCCGCTGTGCCTACATCATGCTTGAACCATGTTTCTATGGAGAATGAACCGCCTGTGTAAATAGGCAGTTCGGTTTTAGCGTGTTGAGAGGCGCCTGCAAATGCGATGCCTGCGCTTGGCTCGGCTATCTCTTGAGCATTCAGAACGCCTGTGATGCTGAAATTGTTTTGCGTGAGCATTCCGGTTTGAATATCTTCGTTGAAAGTGATTGAGAGTTCGTCTCCTATGCCCATAATGCCGCTTGCGGGTGAGGCCAAGCCGAGAGAGCGAGGCAGGCTCATATCCATAGTGCCGCCGACAGACGGAGATGTGTATTCCGCTATCAAAATATTGTTGTCTTCGCAAACCGTGTGAGCTATGAACTCGTATTCGCCGTCTGCTTTTTGGTCTTTTTTCCACCAGTATTTAATGGTTGGGTCGGGGCCGAGAAGCGTTTTTTCGCCTTGAGCTTCATTATAGCGTGCTTGGTCGGAATAAAATTTCATCGCGCTTGACCATTGAGGTGAGGAACTCATGCGGTAAAGCAATTCGACATAGCCGAAGTTGGCATAATTGATGTCGTAATTTTCCAGTTCAACCATAACGCTGTCGCCGGTGTTGTTGTTGATAATCCAATTGCTAGACGGAGATTTTACAGCAACCTCGGAGCATGAGGGCAGGAATTCCACAGATATTCTAATTTCGTCTCTTAAATCCGAGTCGCAATCGGAAAACAGAAGCAGGCGGATATTTTCGTATGTATCTTCATCAGGGCCTTTTTCCACTGTTAGCGTTTTCTTTAAAACCGAGCCGGAAGGCACGGAGAAGTACCGCCCGTTGGCAATCGGCATTCCGTCTATTTTTAGTATTGCGCCGTTTGGGTTGGTGGATTCGTCAACTACAAGTTTGAACCAGCCTGTGCCGTTGGTTTCCGATTCGTTGGTGATATCCAGTGTGAATGAGGCTGCACGTGTGGCCGGCACCTGCAAGCGGTACACTCCGCCCGAAACCGCAATTTTCGGGACTTCAATCTGCATTGTGCCTTCGCTGATTACGTAGTTACCCGACTGAAAGTACTTGGTTCTTATCTCTGCTTCGTAAGGGCAACTAGTGCGACCGCCACGGGTGCGGAACATATAAGTGGCAGGAACGCTCTCATTGTCCAAGGTATAATCAACTGTGATTTGGTCATCGCCACTCTCGGCGAGAACAAAGCCTACTGTATTGGCCTTTGCTGTGTCATTTGTTTCTGTGTCGCTATGCCTGCCTGCGTAACCAAGTGAGGCTTTAATTTCCACGCCCATTCCCCAAACCTCAAATGAAGTCCCTCCATAAACGACTAAGCTCCAGTCCTCTTCATAGCCTGTTGTTATAGTTGTGTCGGTTTCGTTTGTTTTGCTCTTTTCAAAAGTAACACCCGAGCCAAAGCTGATATTATCGCCGGGTTTGTATGAGCCATTGTTTATCGCCTTCACTTTGCGTTCTTCATTGCCGGCCAAAATCTTTTCCCATTGCTTGATTTTTTGGTTCAAATGCATCACAGAATCGGTGATTTCTATTGTCCCTTTCGCTTCGCCACTGATTGTCCATCCGGCTATGACTCCTGCTGCCAATGCGTCCGGCAGTATCATCTTGTAACTTGGGCCGTTTAAATCTCTGGTTGCCTGTTTGCCAAAAGCAGTGGTATCATCATTTCGCTTTCCGAAATTGGGGTGGTCTGCGGGCAATTTGGATACATATACAGGATTTTTAATTGTAGCTGTGCTTATGCCATCTTCGCTGAAAACAAAAAGCTCTTTCAAAACAAGCTTCCATTTGGGAATCATTATGTTCTCTATTTCGTAGCCGGTGTAATAAAAGTCGGTGCCAAAATCCGCGCTAAGCGTAAGGGCCGTTTGCTTGCCTATGGCATATTCTCCCGCAGAGAGCAGTATATCGCCCTGGCTACCGAAGTTCGTCACTTTGGAGACAGTTACATTGTTTGCCAAGCCGTAAAGCGTGTTTATGCCACGGCCCATAAACACGTCGGCTGAATGCCCCACAAAATCAGGATCGGAGGAGGTTTCTATGCGTTCGTTAATAGTATTGGTTTCCGAATACGTCTTGTTGTTAATCCATGTTTTTTGATAGTCCTGTTTAAGGCCTATTTTCGTCTGGGCTTTAACCTCGCTTCCCGTAAAAAGACCTATACCGCCGGCCAACAAAATTGATCTGGCTCCAGTCATAGCGGTTAAGTCTGCGGACTCTTGTACAGCTTTGCCCGAATTAATCTCAGAAGTTGTGGTTATGGACGTTCCCTTTTCAATGTAGGCAGAGCTGTTTGTGCCGGGAGGGTCGTGCAAAATAAAATCTATCTTATCGCCCGCCGCTGTGATAAAGTCCGTGCCGGTTGTTCGGCTGCCAAGGAGATAAGCACTGAGACCCGATTGGCCAAAAGTCTCGGAGTAGTAAGAAAAATCGCCTATGCTGATAACCGTGCTCAGTTCTCTGATGCCGGTGGTGAGGTCTGCCATGCCGCCAAGGAATTTAAAAACGCCGTGGCCAAGAGAATCAAGCTCTACCGGTTCGGGTGTAGCATTCGAAAGTATTTCACCTGCGAATGAAACTATGCCACCGGCTACAGGAATAATGTGGGTTTCATCGGTTGCGGGATTGTAATATTCTTCAAAAGCGGACAGTTCAAATGAATACGGCTCGCCTTGGCGGAAAACAGGCTTGCCGAATAAGTAAGAAGGCGGAGTGTTTTCAGCAAGTGTCACAAGTTCAATGGTGTCTTTTTCTATTTCAAATTCAAATTCCTTATCGCCGAAATATTCTACCGCTTTGCCGTCTGCAAGTTGCTGTATTGTAAAACTCGGCTGTCTTTGATGGTAAAAACTCCATTCTTTATGGTAGCGAACAGTATCTTCACGAGTAACATGCTCATAGTATGCGACTTGATTACCATTCTTTGGCACCCAAACAGAATCGGGCCACGAATATGCGCTGGTTTGAAGAATTCGGTCGTCCATAACAGGAGCTTCTCGAAGGTCGAGGTCTTCGTTGCGGTCGTAAATTACGCCGTAATTGCCGGCGGAGATATTTTCTATGCTGTAAAGCTCCGGATATACCCAAGCTACATATTCCCCGGTTTCCGGGCTAACATGAATGGTTATTTCTCCGCCCGAAACGCTCATGGAAGTTTCATCTTGCCCTATATTGCCCGGGTGTTTCCAAGCAGCCCATTTATCGCCGGTGTTGTGCTGAAATACTGTGTCTATTCGCGATGTCGCAAGATTGTAGGCTCGCTTGGCTGCGGTTAATTTCAGAATATCTGAGCCGATATTGTTTTTGCGCAAGCCAAAGCCAGAGGCCTTCTCGTGTTCAGTTTTGCTGCCGACTATGGAACCCGCAAGTTTAACACGGGTTGTGTTGTAGAAAACGATATTGTTCAAAGGGGCGTTGTAATTGATGTCCGCGCCGTTGTTTGTGAGGTAGCCGTCTCCTGTGAAGGTGTGGCCGTTCTTTTTAACTTGCACTTTGTGCACTCCGATTGGAACGCTTATGGAAAAATAGCCGTCTGAATTGCTGGTCACAGGCTGACTGTTGACAATGACCTGAGAACCGTCAATTTCAAAGGTGCAGCCCTCAACGGGGTAATCGCCTCCTTCGTAAATCACTTTGCCCGAAACATTGAATGAGGAGATATCCGTGAAATCCGTGCTGTTGTGAACCATTGATGTGGGGCTTATGTAGCGTAGTTGCTCAGTGGGATTGAATTGGTGAACGCCAAGAGTAGGAACAATTGAATAGCTTGTGCCTTCGCCGATATAAGATATACCGCCGATTTGATAGTTGCCGTTGAAATCGGTAATGCCTCTGAGTGCCAACTGGTAAATTTCGTCCGGTATATTATTATCAAAAACAAGGTGATTGGAGAGAGCATGGTTGCCATTATAAACTGTTCCAACACGAGACATATCAAATGCGTAGCCGGTTAAATTTTCGTCTAAAGACCAGTAGCCGCGAAGACCATTTTCGTTGCCGGCAAGGCGGCGACTGTAGTCACGAAGAATTTCCGTTTCGCCGAGAACTCTGTTCCAAAAGCGAACATCGTCTATATTGCCGATTAAATTTTTTCCGAGCGTGAAATTGGCTGATGATGTAGCCACAGAAGATGCAAAGGCTGCGTTTTCGATGCGGATATCATTGGGATTTTGGTCTATGACAGTGTAGAGATGCCAATTGTTGCCACTGCGTGCAATGGTTATATGAGTCCAGCGGTTTGCCTCAATGATTGCCGATTGGCTGCCCGCTGTTGAATGTACATTTATTTGGTATCCGCCTGTTACTTCACTCATTCGGAGTTCAACCGAGCCAAGTGTGCCGATTAATTTATCCGTGCCTGTGTTTGCAGCATCGGGGCGAACCCAAAATTGAAGTGTCCACTGGTTGTTTGATGCTATATTGCTGATGGAAGAAAAGTCAAATACTTGACCTCCGCCGGGTGACTTCAGAGAATAATACTGGCTTTCGCCGTCGTTAAGGTCGTTGCGACGAACAAGAACACTTGCATCCGGCACCGAATTGCCCGTGCCGTAAGTTATGCGACCAGACACCGTGCCAAACGCCTGCGTGAAGCCTATATTGTTGACGTCGGCAAGTTCGGTTTGTACGCTACTGCATACTTGATAGAGAACCACCTTGTATTCGTAGTAAACTCCGGTGAGGGCATTGTTGTCGTTCCAATAAACGCTCTGCACGCTTGAGGTAACGGTCTCAAGTTCGATGAACGCATCTTGGGAGTTTGCCACTCGGCGAAAGACTTTGAAAACATTAGGATTGCTTGTGCCTGCGTTTAGCGTTTTCCATTGCAAGCGCACATAGTTTGCGTATTCGCCTTTGGATGCTTTAAATATTTCGGCGTTATCAAAATTATTTAGGCCTGTAATGCGTGCTTCCGATTGAGTTTCTTTTACGAATTCAGTGTTAAATGCACTGATGACAACCTTGTAGCGGAAACCGTCGCAGATGTTACTCACATTGTTGTTATCGTTGATACTATAGTTAGAGTTGCCGCTTAATTGAGTAGAGTTGATCAAAGAAGTCCAACTGCCGCCATTCGCACTACGTTCAATTCTGTATGTGTAATTGCTGCCAGTTAAACGCTCGTCGGCAGTGAAATTGACGGATATATTATTTGACTGCCCTGTTGCCGTTACTGTCCAGTCAAGTGAAGCTACAGTGCTGACATTTGACACCACAGTGCCACCGGCGGGCGGGCTCGTAGGGGTAGACGGATTTGTTCCTTCCACAAAAACAATCTGGTAATCATAAGCTGTGTTGAACTCACTGTTATTGAGTGCATTGTAGGCCGACCCACTTCTAAAACCGTTTTCTATTGCCCAACTGCCGCTTATCGCTACCCAAGCATCATTCGGAGATTGGCGACGGTAAATAAAAAATTTGCCGGTTAGATTTTGCAGATTGTTGTAAGTCCAACTGAGCGTTACTCGGCGATTCCATTGATCTAAAGCTGCTGCTGGTGAAAAAATTTTTAAAGGTATAACCTTCAAATACGGATAACCGTTATTTGATACACCGCTTATCCCCCAAGTATTATTAAAATCCCAGCCGCTAAATGTTTGCTGCTGTTTCATTTCCGTTGTAGTCTTGGGTGTGCCTTTGCCGGTGTCGTTTTGTCCGCTTGTTTGGCTGTCGTAGTAGGAATTGCTTATTTGGTCATTATTACTTGACGCCACCAACCCGCCGATATCGTTAAGTCTTCTGGAAACGCTTCCTGTCGAGAAGGAATTGCTTATTGAACCAGTGTTATATGACACCAATCCACCAGCACTATTATCTCCAGAAACGTTTCCTCTTGAGTAGGAATTGCTTATTGTGCCATAGTTATCTGACACCAATCCGCCGCCAGATCTATCTCCTGCAGAAACGTTTCCTGTCGAGAAGGAATTGCTTATTGTGCCGGACCAGTTATATCCCACCAACCCGCCGGCATAACTAGCCCATGTAGTAACGTTTCCTGTCGAGAAGGAATTGCTTATTGTGCCGCCGTCGTTATATCCCACCAACCCGCCGGAATAATTCTGTCCAGAAACGTTTCCTATTGAGAAGGAATTGCTTATTGTGCCTTTGTTATATCCCACTAACACAGCGGTCCGGTAATCGCCCCCATTAACATGTGAATCAATCACCCCAAGATTTCTTATAATTGCTCCTGAATTCAAATAGCCAAAGAATCCTTGATTTCTCGACCAAATATTTATATAGACCCCACTAACAACATATCCATTTCCGTCGAATGTGCCTTGAAATGGAGCAGAATCTGTCCCTATCGCCGTCCAAGTTCTTGCAGGAGCAGAAGTCGCCCAATTTTGCCAATTTGAAGTATTGTTAAGCGCAATACTCGCTCCAAGCGTTATTGTTTTGCCGGAAAAATTATTCCCGCCATTCACCAATTGTGCCAGCCCCGCC
>LIUH01000156.1 GCA_001462225.1 Fibrobacteria bacterium GUT31
TTGTCCATATCGCAGAGTTTGCTGTAGTTCCAATAAAACGCGAACTCGTCAAGGTACAGTTGAAGGTATTTACGGGAAACCCAATGGAAAACGCGATACCTGCTTTTTAGATGGCACCAAACATTCTCAATGCTGTTTGTATACGCATTTTTATCGTTTTCCTTCACATACTCATATTTCTTGTGGCAGACTGTCTTGTGGTTTTCATAGCCGCTTGCCTTCAGCCCTTTGTAACAAGTTCCCTCGTCCGTGTACACCGTGGCGGAAACTTCCACGAAGCGGGCTATGTTCCCTTGCGCGGTTTTCTTGGTAACCCTGTCCACTGCCGTCAGGACAATCCAGCCGGTGCCCCTTTGAATGATGCCGAGCGCGGGAGACTTGCCTTTGGTTCCCCTGCCGCAATGAAGCCTTTTGTTCCAATGCTTGTTCTTCTCCTTCCCGCCAAGATATGCCTCATCGCATTCGACCGTGCCTCCGAGCGGGCATTTGCATCTTTCTTTAGCCATTTCTTCCCGTATCTTGTGAGCCATGCGCCAAGCCGTTTTCTGCGTCACATTCTTGTTCTTGCTCTTCAGATTTTTGCAATTCAGCTTCTTGCCGAGCTCTCTCGACGATATGCTTTTGACTGAAGTCGCAAGCAGATAAATGGCTTGGAGCCATATATTGAGCGGCAGCCTGCTGTGCTGGAAGATTGTCCCCGTCCTGACGCTGAACTGTTTTCTGCATCCGTTGCACTGCCAGAACCCGCTTCTCTTGGTGCGCAAGCGGTAAACCTTGCCGGAATTGCAATGAGGGCACGCGGGGCTGTCGCTCCAGCGGTTTCGCTCAAGCCATTCCCTAGAACCTTCCTCGTCATGGAAAAGCTCTTTGAACATGCACAGGTTCATTGCAGCATTTGACATTGAACCTCTAACATATAAGAATGGGGTTCTTTTTCAAAAAAAAGCTAAAAACCGCAAATTCAGCGGGTTTTCGGTGCTCCGGAATGTATTGTTGGAACTTTCTATGTTGGTAGGTTTATGCTTTTTCCGCAGGCGTTGGGTGATGGAAAAAACTGTTTTTGAACTTTCTATGTTGGTAAGTTTGTGCTTTTTCGAAAGTGTTGGTTTGAGGAGAAATGGTTTTTAGGCAACGGCGAGGGGGGTATTTTCAGCTACCTGAACTAGGTATATAATCCCCAAAATTTTTCTACCTTACCCCCATGGAAACCCGTTACAACCACAAAGAAATTGAGAGCAAATGGCTCAAAAATTGGGATGAGCAAAAAAATTTCAAGCCCGCTAGCGATGCAAATGCCACTGCAAAAGAACAGGAACATTTTTCTATTGTAATTCCGCCGCCAAATGTAACCGGTGCTTTGCACCTTGGACATGCGCTTAACAATACCATCCAAGATATTTTAATTCGCTACAACAGAAAACTTGGCAAAAATGCGCTCTGGATACCCGGCACAGACCATGCGGGAATTGCAACGCAAGCAGTTGTGGAAAAACGATTGTTCCAAGACGAAAAAAAGACTCGCCACGATTTAGGCAGGGAAGAGTTGGTTAAAAGAATTTGGAAATGGAAAGACGAGTACGAAGCTCGCATAACAAGCCAGTTGAAATTGCTGGGTTCAAGTTGTGATTGGGACAGGCAGAGATTTACCCTTGATCCGATTTGCGCAAAAGCGGTTCGCTATGCTTTCTTTAACCTTTTTAAAAAAGGCTTTATTTACCGGGGCAAACGTTTGGTGAATTGGGATACCCATTTGCACACCGCCGTTGCAGATGATGAAATTTACCATGAAACAGTCAAAGGGCATTTCTGGACCTTCAAATACCCGCTCGCAGACGGCAGCGGCTACATTCCGGTTGCAACTACACGCCCCGAAACCATTTTAGGCGACACGGCCGTAGCGGTTCACCCCGAAGACGAACGCTATAAAAAATTCATAGGCAAAACCCTGCTCGTGCCCTTTGTGAACAGGGAAATTCCGGTTATAGCAGATGCCATTTTAGTTGACAGGGAATTTGGAACAGGCTCGGTAAAGGTCACCCCAGCCCACGATCCAAACGATTACGCAACAGGACTTCGCCACAATCTGCCGATGCTCAACATCTTAAACGAAGATGGCTCTTTGAACGAAAACGCCGGTGAATTCAAAGGTTTAAAAGGCGAAAAGGCGAGAGCCGCTGTTGTTGAAGGCTTGGAAAAATCCGGTTTGTTGCTCAAGGTGGAAGACCACGAGATGCAAGTTGGAAAAAGCGATCGTTCCAAAACGATAATTGAACCGTATTTGAGCGATCAATGGTTTGTAAAAATGGACAAATTGGCAGAGCGGGCAATGCAAGCGGTAGAAAACGGCGAAGTAAAATTCACCCCGGCACGTTATGCAAAAAATTACCTAAACTGGCTGGGCGAAAAACGCGACTGGTGCATTAGCCGCCAACTATGGTGGGGACATCAAATTCCGATATGGCACGTAGAGAAGTTGAGAGTTGAGAGTGGAGAGTTGAGAGTTGAAGAAATTCTTAAAAAATGTTTCTTAAATAGAAGCGATATTCATTTTTACCAAGCGGAAAACGGTGATTGGCTGGTTTGTTCTCTGGAAAAAGATTTGCGGGAAGATGAATTTGAAGGGTTGAATTTAATTAGAGATCCTGATGTTTTGGATACTTGGTTCAGTTCTGCTCTTTGGCCTCATAGCACAATGGGGTGGCCTGGTGAAACAGAAGATTTAAAAGATTTTTATCCGACATCGGTTCTTGTAACCGCACGGGATATTATTTCGCTTTGGGTTGCTAGGATGGTGATTTTCAGTCAGGAGAATTTGGGCAAAATTCCTTTTGACAATGTTTATATTAATCCAACAATTTTAGATGGGCTTGGGCGCAGAATGAGCAAATCGCTCGGCAATGGGGTAGATCCCCTTGACATCATTGAAAAATACGGTGCGGATGCCTTGCGTTTTGTTATGTGTTCAATGTGCACGGAAAATCAGGAAGCGAGACTGCCCGTTAAAAAAGAAATATTGGAAGACGGCAGAGAAATAAATGTCAGCGAAAAATTTGAAATAGGGCGGAATTTTGGGAATAAATTGTGGAATGCGGCGAGGTTTTTGAGTTCTTATATAGTGGGGAGTGGGGAGTGGGGAGTGGGGAGTTGTGCTAAGTTGGAGGATAGGTGGGTTTTATCTCGGTTAAATACCGTTGTGAGACAAATTCAGAATGCTTTTGAAAATTATCGATTTTCCGAATATGCTGCTGTGATTTATCATTTTGTTTGGGACGATTTGTGCAGTCGTTATTTGGAGATAAAGAAAGGTGAAATTTCAAAGGAATCCAGTGCTTTGCTTTCGCATTCGCTTTACACAGTTCTGGATTTGCTGCATCCGATAATGCCTTTTATCACGGAAGAATTGAATTCCATCCTTTTCCCAAATTCGCAAAGGGTGATTTTAAGGCAGTGGCCAAAGGCAAATGAAAATTTAATAGACGCGGAAATTGAAAAGCAGTTTGAAGATATTTTTGCTATTGTTGAGGTGATTCGTTCTGTACGCGGTCGCTATTCCATAGCTCCATCGCAGAAAATAACTGCAGTTGCCAGCACTTCTGCCAATTTGGAAAACTGCAAAAACATGATAAAAGATTTAAGCGGCCTTTCCGATTTTGAGTTCGGCGAAAATTTGCCCAAGCCCGCATTCAGCGCAAGTGCTGTAATAGCGGGTGGCGAAGTTTTTGTTCCTCTGGAAGGAATTTTAAACGAAGAAACGGAAATAGCCCGCTTAAACAAAGAAGTTGAAAAAGCCGAAAGTTTTATAATCAGTTTAAATAAAAAACTGTCAAATGAAAACTTTGTGAAAAACGCACCTGCCGCCGTTATAGACGGTGAAAGGCAAAAACTTGCAACTCAACAAGATATTGTGGAAAAGAGCAAGGCAGCGCTTAAAGAGCTGGCTGCTTTCCCGTAAGCCTTACAAAGATTTCCACATATTTGTCCAAAGTGTTTTTTACCACATCTTTTGGAATTTCAGGCCCCGGATAATCCTTGTTCCAATCAAGGGTTTCCAGCCAGTCGCGGATATATTGCTTGTCAAAACTCTCTTGGTTTTGACCTTCCCGGTATTTTTCGGCGGGCCAGTATCTTGAAGAATCGGGGGTTAGAATTTCGTCTATCAAAACGGTTTTGCCGTCTATTTCGCCGAATTCAAATTTTGTGTCTGCCAAAATTATGCCTTTGGCAGCGGCAATGTCCCTTGCCTTGCTGTAAACTTGCAGAGTGAGATCCCTGAGTTCGGCGGCAACTTTTTCGCCTACTATTGGGATTGTCTCTTCGTAGGGGATGTTTTCATCGTGGCCGGTTTCGGCTTTGGTGCTGGGGGTGTAGATTGCCGGGTCTATTTTTGCGCAGAGTTTCATTCCGGTTGGCAAAACATGGCCGCAAATTTTACCGGTTTTTTGGTAATCCTTCCAACCTGAGCCAACTATGTAGCCTCTCGCTATGCATTCAACATCGTGCCGTTTTGCTTTCTTCACAAGCATTGAGCAGCCTCGCAAATAATCGGCGTATGGCTTTAGCACGGCGGGGTATTCCTCAACATTTGCAGTCACCAAATGATTGGGCATTCCCAGTTGTTCAAACCAAAAGAGTGAAAGTTGGTTTAAGATTTTGCCCTTGCCGGGTATCGGTGTTGGAAGCACAACGTCAAAGGCAGAGAGGCGGTCGCTTGCCACCATTAAAAAATGCTCGCCAAGGTCGTACATGTCGCGAACTTTGCCTTGGTGGAACAGAGGGACTGCGGTTATCGGAGTATCGAATTTTAGAGGCATGTGGAGTAATATAGAAAACACCCCGATACCCCCTATATATAATATTCAATCAGTTCTACCGCCCCGTCAAAGTCGCTATGCAAAAATAATACATCACGGATTTTCTCAATGGCCTCGATGGTTTGCGGCTTCCATTGTTTTTCTTTCAGCCGGTCAAGGGCAGCGTAAGCGGCAGTATCATCGTAATCTTCGCAGGCTTTTATAACAACTTGCAGTTGCTCTTTAAGATACTCGGTGTCTTCCGTCACGTCTGTCGCTACGGCTTGGGCAGGGCTTAATTTTTTTATCAAGTTTTCAAGCGTTTTCTATAAAATTTTCAATATTGGCAGCGATAAATCCCTTGTCACCATCAAGGCCCGCTTTTTCCAATGCCGCTGCTAGTTGAGACGCTTCTGCTTCACCGACATTCGCAAGCGCAGATTTCATTGCGTGGGCTGTGGTGGTAAACAATTTTATATCACTATTTGCGGTTGTCTCCCGCAAAGTGGCGATTGCCTTTTCCGCATCACGGCAGAAAATTTTAAACATTTTCGCCTTTGTTTCTTCCGTTGCATTTGCCGATTGCGTCATCGTTTCCGGCTTGTATTTTTTCGCTTCCTCCGGATGTTTGTCGCGAATAAATTTGTTCAATGCTGCGTTCAAATGGCGGATATCAATGGGTTTGGGAATAAATCCGTCAAAACCTTTCTGCGCAAACATTTCATCGTTGCCGGTAAGCGCATTAGCTGTGAGCGCTACTACTATGCCCTTGTATCCAAGTTCTCGCAGTTTTTCAGTGGTCTCTATG
>LIUH01000157.1 GCA_001462225.1 Fibrobacteria bacterium GUT31
TTACCTCACCGGCACTCGCAAAATTAGTTTTTCACTGCCAAAATACACTCTTGCAATATACAAACCTTTTGGCAAATGCCCAAACGATACGGCATATATGCCGCCGCCCAGCGGCGGCAGCTAGGCTGCAAGCACCTCAACCGCTTCACCCACCACTCACGGGCAACACACCATTTGTGAGCATTCCCGCCATAGACAGAGTGCCTATGCAACTATATCCAAATACTCTTTTGCTTTTAAAATTATAATTCCGTTGTGTTCTTTGAGTTCCAATAAATGAATGTCTCCTGATACAATATAATCTGCATTAGCTGCTAATGCACACTCTATATATTTATTATCGGTTTTATCTCGGCTTATATTTACCTGCTCCGAATGATTTACGAAATTTGCAATTTTCTTTATTCCGGAAATATAATGTTCTGTTTCTTTTTTATCTGCCTTGAATTTTGGTCTGTTTATCACATTTGTTATTTCCTCTAGAATTTCCATACTCATAAACAAATCGTCTAATTTATCGGAACACCTATCAATAACCTTCTTGGGATTTCCATTCCAAAAAAACGCAGATACAAAAAGATTAGCGTCTATAACGACTTTCATTTTCCGCTTTTTCCTTGCGATACGTTTCTATTTCATTATTAACATCTTCTTCTGTGAAGCCATGTTTTTCTGCCAAACTACGACCATAAGCAAAAGCCTTTTCTAATTCTTCTTTTGCCGTTTTCTTCCCATCTCTTGCCCTTATTTCCACAAAAATAGGTTCAATAACCGTAGGGCGTTCTAAAATTGCCGGTGCACTCATAAAATACCTCCACTATAAATATAGCAATTTTCGTTGCTATTGTCAGAACCCCGATGTCCCCGATTTTTAGGATTTAGGGGATTTCACCATTTCATGTTACATAATCGGGAATAAGTTCACCCGCAGACTTGGTAAAGCTTTTGTAGATGGGCATCTTTAATAAAATGCGGGAAAATCCTGTTAATCGGGGCTATCGGGGTTCTGACAAAAGCAACACATAGCCTTGTGTTAATCGCCCGCCGCCGCCCAGCGGAGTCTTCTCATAAGAAACTGGAGTAGCAAAGACCACAACCGAGATGGCAAGAACGGCTATTAAAACTTACCTCACCGGCACTCGCAAAATTAGTTTTTCACTGCCAAAATACACTCTTGCAATATACAAACCTTTTGGCAAATGCCCAAACGATACGGCATATATGCCGCCGCCCAGCGGCAGCAACTAGGCTGCAAACGCCACAACCGCTTTAAGGTGTGCTTGTTTAGTTTTGGATACAATGAACAGAAACTGAGGTATTGCCGGCTTCGGAAAAAATAATTTTCTATATTGCCGTGATTGAAATGAGGAGTTTTTATGCCTAAAAAAGAACCTTTTAGCTTGCTTGGAACTGATTTTGATGTTGCATATAACAAGTATGCAAAGAAACGGCCGGACGTTCATAATTCACGCATTCGTCCGCAAGGAATGGATTTTTTTAAATGGCTGTCTCTTTCAAAAAGGAGTTAAGGTGCCAAAATTATCTAACAAGCCGGAAGATTTTCCAAAGTTTGAGCCTTTGTCTAAAGAAATAATTGCAGAAAAAGCTCTGAATTTGAGAACATGGATATGGGACAACGAAAGTGATATTCCAAAAGGCAGACTTGCTGTGTCAAATGAGTGTGTTATTGATATAATAGATTTAGTTGAGAAAAGACGAGTCTATTTTCACATATTTCATGGAATAGAAATGTCTGAATGGAATGAGGCGGCGTTGTATTGTTTTTGGATATTGAAATTGCAACCCTTTTATGAAATTCCGCTTGGCAATGTCCCTGCAAGGCAAAGCAATGAAGTTAATACCAATATTGCAATTAGGCTTATGAAGCGAACTATTGCTAGAATAAAAGAGGACACGAAGAATAAAAAATTTAATAAGGGTAGTATATTTTCCAATGTAAAACATGCGTTCAGATATAGAGACATGAGCAAAGAAGCAATAATGGCTCTGTTTGAATGCCTGATTTAATTCCACCAAATTTTTTGGAAAAATCAGGCTTTGGCGGATAAACCCGCCGCCGCCCAGCGGCGAGCATTTTGCTTGCCCCCACTATTTTTTTTCTCCAATAAATCTATCAAATATTTTATGCATAATAGAATATACACCAGCGTCATAAAGACCACCATCAACAGGCATATCAATGCCTGTAATATAGGAAGAGTCGTCACTTGCAAAAAACAAAGCCGCTTGTGCAAGTTCCATCGTATAACCGGCACGTCCTAATAACGCACATTCTACAAATGGATTTTTTTCTTTTCCTAAAGCAGTCTCATGAGCATTGGTCAAATTTGTATTTCCAATGAAGCCCGGACAAATAACATTGCTGCGTATTCCCCATTTGGCAAATGTATAAGCGGCAGATGCCGATAACCCACGCAATGCCCATTTAGATGTGGTATATGCAGTACCGGGAGTGCCAAGCATACCGGCCAGAGATCCAATATTTACGATAGAACCACCTCCTGACTCTTTCATAAGTGGGGCACATGCCTGCATTCCCATCATAGGACCTGTCAAATTGATAGCCATTATTTTATTCCAATCATCTAGATTGACATTGGGCAATGCACATAAATCATCAACGCCAGCATTATTTACTAAAATATGCAGACTGCCATAAATCTCTTTTGTCTGTTTTACAGCATTTTCCCAATTTTCTTTATCTGTTACTTCCAGTTTGATAAAAGCTGCCTCTCCACCAGTCGCTTTTATTTCGGTTATAACTTCTTTAGCCACATCTTCTTTTCTAGCTGCTATAATAACTTTAGCACCTTCACTAGCAAACAGTTTTGCTATAGCTAATCCGATCCCACTTGTTGAACCTGTTACCATTGCTACCTTATTTTCAAGTCTCATAAAATAATCCTCCCGCTGTTGTCGTCAGACGAACAAGAAAATGTGAATGCCGTGGCAAGCACGATGCCTGCCGTGAGTAGAATGAACTTGATTTTGTTCATGAGATGTCTCCTATTATTGAGGGTGAAAGATATTGTTGAACAGGCACTCTGTTAATGCTGGGAATGCTCTCAAATGATACGCTGCCCGTGAGCGGCAGCCCACATTGGTTGCGCAAACAAGAGCCAGATACGCCCATTAGCTTGATTTTATTCATAATGAACTCCTATTTTGATGGGGAACGCCTTCTACGGACGGCACAGGGTGCCTGCGACTGCCTACGCAGGGTGTCTGCGATTAGCGGCGCAGGGTGCCTGCGCAACATTACGCAACCGTCAAGACCTTCTCCAAGGTTGCGCTCCGCGGCTCTTTCAGCAATGTGCTGCCGCAAAACTGGGTGGTTATTTCTAGCTTGTATTCTCCTGCCGACAGAGCAGGGATTACCACTATCAATTCCGATGGGTTGTTGTTGACAATGTCCGTGGCATCCACCTTCACACGCTCGCTCGTCTGCGTGTTGATGAAATAAACGCCGTTCTGGTCGCTCTCGCCCGCGATTTTGACTTTGCCGCCGCTTATGCGAAGGTTGCGGTTGGGCGTGAGAAGGTCGTTGACGCTCCCGGTTTTCACATCTATTACCTGTGCTATGAATGTGGAGACTTCCGCAACGCCGAGGATATTGACCTCTACGCTGCCAACCTCTTTGCGGAGAAGCGAGCCTTGATTGAAATCAAACGAGACCGAGTGCTTTTCGGGGTTGAACTTCTCTGTGGGGCTGAAAAACGAGCCTTTGATGTTTGCCTGGGCCGTGAACCACCCCGTATTGACGGAGAAGCCGTCGCAGAGGCTGTAACCCATCTCTTTGAGCCACAGGTTGACGGCGTGCTCCATAGCCGCCGCAGAGATGTCCGAGCCTCCACGTGTGGCTGCCGCCAGGCAGATGTCTTTGATGTTGAGGGACTTTTCGGAGGCAACCCT
>LIUH01000158.1:0-809 GCA_001462225.1 Fibrobacteria bacterium GUT31
CTGTGTAACGGCACGTAGCACGTCTATTTCAAGGGGGAACGCATGAGGTGCGTTGCCCTGATATTGCTTTTGGCATTTATTATATGCTCTTGTACAAATAGCAATGTCCATTCTTATATTAAAATGAGACCCGAATTATCGCAAGATGAAACTGAAATATACGAAGTTTATGGTGGAGGCAACGCACATGCCGACTATAGACAATTGGGCTATTCAATAAGAAAGACCGCCGCTGAAAAATCAAATAGCGAAGGCTACGATTGCTTTCTTCTTATAGAAAGCGATAACAAAACTGCAATTTCGGAATTTACAACAACCAGAACAATGTACGGGAAAAGCAATACTTATGGCTCGGCTGGATATTCAACAGATTATTATTCTAGAAGCGGTAATTATGTAGGCAGTTCAACCGGCGGTATTTACGGCTCATCCCAAACAAATTTTTCCTATCAAGTTCCGGAAACTTACCAAATAGCTAAACCTACATCTAGCTGGTATGTGACCTTTCATGAGATTGACGAATGCAATGACTTGGAGAAAACAAAATGGAGAGAGAGAATCTATTTCAATGACGAGGTTATAGGGTTGTCGAATCAGTACGAGAAGGATAATGATAAAACGGATGCCATTCTTACTGTGGTTGGATTGGGTTTAATTGGTATTGGCGCAGTTGTTCTTATTAATTCTTATTGAACATGCTTAATGACTGGAGAAAAAGGAGTAAATTATGAGAAAATGGAAATCTGTTCTATTAGTGGCAGGCATCGCGCTTGCCTTGGCATTCGCACTTTCCTGCTCGTCTGACGATG
>LIUH01000158.1:1002-8322 GCA_001462225.1 Fibrobacteria bacterium GUT31
AAAACTTACAAGAGTGTGAAAATCGGCAATCAGACTTGGATGGCCGAGAATTTGAATTACAACGCCGCTAGCAGCAAATGCTATGGCGACAATAATGGTGGAGATAGCCAAGGCTACTGCGTAATATACGGCAGGTTGTACGATTGGGAAACGACTAAGAAGGCTTGTCCCACTGGTTGGCATTTACCAAGCAATGAGGATTGGACGATATTGAAGGATTTTGTTGAAAACAATAGTAAATGCTCCAATTGCGCGGGAACTAAATTGAAGTCAATAACAGGCTGGAATTCTGGCGACGACGGTTATATACCCGGCACGGATGATTACGGCTTCTCGGCCCTGCCGGGCGGCATCGGATTTTTCGCCCTTCCGGGTGAAAGTTTCGATGTCCTCTTCTTCAATGTCGGTATCTACGGCTACTGGTGGACTGCCACGGAATACAATAGCAACCTCGCTTATAGTCGTGCCATGGTAAGTGAACGCGAGGGGGCTAGTGGCAGCGAACAAGGCAAGGCAAGCTTGCTATCTGTTCGTTGTATTCGGAACAACTGAGGGTTTGGAAAGGAGAATAGGCTATGGAAACAATTTACTGCATCGCTTTTTTATTCATTAATAGATTTTCCCAAACCAAAAAGGAGGTGTAATATGGAAGTTATTATAATAATCATATTGATAGCGATTGCTATTGAGTTATTAATTATTATTTCAATAGCAATCGGGTTTAAAAGGTTTTTTAAAGATCTTCATAATTTAAAAATTGATTTTGGACATGAAAAATACCAAGAATTAAAATAGCGTTCACAAAGGAGCAAAATAAAGGTTCGCTGCTCTTTTTGCTGAATACTTGCTTGAAAGAGGTTCTGAAAGAACCTATTGTAGATGTGACCATTATCCAAACCATTGAACCGCCTGAAAGCGAAGACGGCAGGTTCACTGTGTTTGATATGCAATGCAAAAGCGCCGATGGCACAAGGTTCATTGTTGAGATGCAGGTCTGGCCGCAGAAGCATTTCATCAAAAGGACTTTCTTTTGCCTTTGCCGGGCTGTTAGCAACCTTGTGGAGAAGGGCAAGATGAAGTTAGAGGGAAAGAAAGTGCCTTACGACTACAACATTCCGGTTGTATATACACTTAGTTTTCTTGACTTTGAGGTTGATTTTGGGAAAGGCTGCGATGAGTTGATACAATATTTGTCTGTATCTAATGACCTTCACCCTGAGGTTCGCTATGATATTATGCATATGGTTTATGTAATGCTTCCTAGGTTTGTGAGGGATAAATGGGAAGATTGCCTTGATGCTTTTGAGCAGCTTATTTTCATGTTCAAGAATATTGATACATTTTTGGAGGTTCCTATTGGTTGCAAGGATAAGGCCTTGGAGGCTATATTTGAGTCTGCGAAAATTTCTAAATTAAGTCAAGAGGAACTTATGGACTACGAACGCCAGAAGAAGGTTATTAGCGATTACGCCGCTGCCTTGGCTTATGCCGATGAGGAAGGTGAGAAGAGAGGTGAAAAGAGAGGCGAAAAGAGGTTGTTGAACCGTGTTAAAGAATTGGTTAAGAGCGGTTTGAGCACCGAAGAACTTTTGAAACGACTTGAAAGTAGATGAAATAAATGCTCTGGCGTTTTAATGCCAAAGCATAAAGCCCCCTCACGGGGGTGAGAATTTAATGTTTGGGGAGTGGCTAGTGGGAAATCCGTCAACAGTTGTTTGCAAAATTTACTTTCTTATATTTTTTTTCCTCTGAAATGCGTCTAATAGGCATGGAAAAAAATCTAGAACTAGGGCCGCAAGGCAAATATGCCCAGCTTACGCTGGACTTCCCTTTCAAAAAAGCATTCGCTACAGAGGGAGAAGAAGAACTTCTCATCGCTATGCTCAACGCTTTTCTTGAAAAGAAACTCTCACACCCGATAACGGAGGTCGTTATCCAAAACCCCTACATCCAAGGGCAGACCAGGTTCAACAGGGATGCCGTCCTTGACATACGATGCCGGGATTCCGTGGGAAACCGTTTTATTGTTGAGATGCAAACCGGGAGGCAAAGGTATTTCATTAAAAGGTCGGTTTACTATTCAAGCATGGCTATTTCAGACAGCGGCCAAAAGGGTGGGGATTGGAATTTCAATTTCCCGAATGTGTATTCGCTCAATTTCCTTGACTATGATATTGATTTTGGCGAAGGCAACGACGATGTTGTACAGTATATTTCCCCTTCCAACGAGAAATATCCAAGAATCAGGTATGATTACGAGAATCTGATTTTTGTTCGCTTGACCGAGTTCAAGAAAACATTGAGCGAATGCGAGAGCTTCAGTGACAAGCTCTTGTATTCGTTGCGCCATGCACATGAGCTGGATGGCAAGCCCGAGCAGTTTTCGGGAAAACTGTTTGATAGATTATTTGAGATAGCAAAAATTGCTAATTTTACCCCAGAAGAGGTTTTAGATTATGAGGCTAGCCGTATGCGCAGATGGGATGAGTATGCAATAAAGGAGTTTGCCAGGGAAGAGGGCGTAGAAGAGGGCATTGCTATTGGCGATGCTAGAAATCAAGAAAAATTTAAAGCATTTGTTTCCCTTTTGGAAAGTGGCGTTCCCTTGACCGATGCGAAGCAAAGGTTTGGGATAGAATGATATAATCAACGCCGCTGTAGCTTAGCCCCCTTGCGGGGGCTTTTGTTAATTTACCAATCTGTTCTACATTTCACTGTTCCTGCACTTACTGCAAGAGTAGCATCATTGACTGGTTTGCTTATTCCCCAGTTTTCCGCCCGGTCTGAACGGCCATTTTTTAAAGCCTCGCCGCTTTTCTCTTGATCGTTAAATGTAACGGTTTTAGTAACACCATCATTGCCCCAGCATAAAAGCTGGCTGCCGCTGCAACTGGCAGAAACGGAAATAGTATGATTTCCCGCACCAAAACTTGTTTCACTTCCATTGCATACAGGAGTTGCTGCTGATGGAGCCGTCACCGTCACCTTGCAAGTTGCGCTTACAGATGTTGTGCCACATGTTGCGCTAAATACCACACTATTATACACACCTTCAACATTATTGTTAAGTCCACTCCAGCTTACACCGCTAATTGCTGAGTTGCATGAGCAATGCAATTTGTCATTGCTTGGAGTGGAGTCAACGGCAATTGTTTGGTCTTCGCAGCTTAATTCTGCATTGCAGGGGGCTCCGCCGGAGCAATTAGGTGCACCGCCAGCAGTGCCACTAAAAACACCCAACCCTTGATCTTGTGGAAGATAAATGTAATAACCACCATCAACTTTGGATGTGAGAGTTCCATTATTGCTCCAGCAACCTAAGTTGTGCCCGTTCCCTTCAGCTGGGAGGCCGTTGATTAACGTAGTCGCCGTCTGATTTGCACAGAATTGCGTAATTGCTGTTACAAAGAAACAGCTACTACCATTACCGGATGGTGAAACCCTAGGCACATCCGCCGCATTTGCATACAAATCATTGCACCAACTAGACTGATACGCACATTGCGGTAGCGATGGTTGTGTTACCTTGACTGTCCCTGTGCAGTTGAATGGTCCTAGATTAGGACCATAGGTGCCGCATTTACCGGTGACAAAGAAATTGTTCACGATTTGCGGGTAAGTTGAAAACGTCGGTAAACTACTCCAGTTGAAGGTCCCGGAACTTGGGCTGGTGTATGTCCAGGTTTCATTTGTCCAACTTCCATTTGGAGTATTTGAGTTCGTCGAGCAGACATTACTTGGGTCGTTTAAAACTACGGTGGGTTTCGCACTGGCCAGATTGGAACCCGCTTCGCCTTCTGTGTTAGCGGCAATAGCTGGACATGAATTTATCTGCGGTATGCGGCGAACAACTAGCGGAGCACCGCAAGACACAGGACCTTTGCTGGTTTTTCCGCAGACGGTGCTACCGGTGGATGCTGTCACGGAGTAATTTTGGGCGGTAATGCTGTTCCAAGGGGTTGACGAGAAATTTATGTTGTTGACGTTAACGCTTGTGGGTGTTGCCCCGTTGCATGTTACCGTAGGCACATTGATAGCGTCACCCTCAAGTTGATTACTTGCATTCACAAATCTGTCTCCATTTGCATCTGTCCAGGTGCAAATGAGTGTCGGTTCATTCACCGTCAAAGTGTCACTACAAGAGGCTTCTGTAGAGGCTTCGCAAATATAATTTGCCTTGATATTGTTGTAAGTGCCGGCATTTGGACTGTTCCAATCTGGGCTATTAGACCACGACGTTGGGGTAACCACTTCATTGCCGCATTTCACAACAGGCGGCGTGATAGATGTGCCAGCCCATCCGATAGAAGGAACTGTAGCACAAGTAAGTGTGCGAATAACTTCTTCCTCGCTGCTGCTTGACAGTTCCTCCTCACTGCTGCTCGAAGAACCGCCGCCATCAGAACTGGAAATGCCGCCATCTTCGCTTGAACTGCTTCCTGCTAGAGAAATATCGGGGGTTATCACTACGTAGAAATTATTGTTGCAAAGATCGTTGTTGCCGTTGCAGCCAGCTAAAGTCGCAGTGCATGTGTAATGCCCTGCTGTTGCCAAATTAGTCTCAGAGCAGCCGGTAACCGTCACGGTGCCCCCCTGCTTGCTAGCTCCATTCAGACGCAGAACTTTATAATAATTGGTCAGCGGATTTGAATTGTTTATCTTGCCTTCCTGCTCATATATAATCCTTGGCATTACCAGTATGGCTGGCTCAGCTTTTGCGAAAGTGCCTGGGTCTTCCTCGTTTGCGTACTGGCTCTGGAGTGTTACCTTCAAGTGCGGAATGGCAGGGACATAGGATGGGTCGTAATAGGTTTGTGTGGTGCCGCCGCTAGACGACGAACCCCCGGAACCTCCTCCTTGCTGGCAGGCCTCGGGACCGTAGTCGCAGATGATTCCTGCCTCGGAAAGTTCTGTAATGAGGTCAATGTTTTGGATTATTTCGGCACTCCCTTGCACATATAAATTATTGCCGCAATTAGGAGTTCCATCCAATTTTTTCTGCGGTACATACACGGTTCCTTTTATAGGGCAATTGCATTTAAAACCATTGATTTGCGCGACACCTTTCAAAGCATAGATAAAATAATTGTATGTGGTGGCACTCACATTGGGGCTCACGGGGCACATGTCTCCGTTGGGACACGTACCGGGCATAATCGCACTGTTATTATCAATGCCATCCTCTAAGTATATCAATGCTTTGGAAGTACTTTTCATAGGAGGCAGTCTGAAATGCCCCGGTGTTTTACTCGCAAAGATAAAAATAAAATTTCCGTCCAAAAGTACAGGGTTGTTATTATTTTCAAAGCCCATATTTTGGTCAGCACTCATATTAATGATAAGAAAAGTACCGTTGTATAAATAATCTTTATTGATTGTAGAATAACAAGTGTTTAACTTCTGAATATCATTGTGATCTTTTAAATTATGAATAATATCAATATTACTGCATCTGCTATTGGCAGCATTGTCTTTAAGCACTTGTAAATCGGCGGTTTTGATTATGTCTTCCACTACAAACCTTTCGCCATTGCATCCGGGTTCTTCGTGCCAAATGGTATTGCAATATTCCAGTGCCTTTTCCGCTCCGGCAGGCTTTTTATCAAAGTTGCTGAGCAAATTGCTTATTCTGTTGTTGGCGGCAGCATTGCTTGAAAAAGGGACATTTGCAGAATCCTGCTGATAGTAACTATTAGGCCCGCTTCCTAGAAGATTTTGGACTGCGAGGAAAGAATTGGCCGTGCTGCCTAACATACGCTTATTCGAGTTGCCTAGCGAATTTTGGGCGTTGGGAATGCCGCTTGCATTGGGAATCCAAACGCTGTCTTTTACTTCAAAAATATGGGTGTCATCGTCTTTTGTAAATTTTAAAACTCCCGATGGCCCCATGACAAGATTTCCATTGACCGTAAAGTTCTTTGCCTGTGATTCAGGCGTTATCGTGCCGTTTACAGTGAGGTTTTCTCTTACTGTAATATCCTGAACGCTGCCTACTTCTAAATTTCCCCCTACAAACAGATTGTCAAAGCCGCCGCCCACGTAGAGGGCATTTTGATCCACATAAGCGTCTTTTATATCTATCTTTTGGTTCTGCATGCTGAGGTTTTTGCCCACGCACAAGGTACCACCGATTTCGGCGCCATCGCCGCTAAGAGTCCAGTTTCCCGTCACCACGAAATCTTTATCCGTTTTCGGGGGGTTTTTAGTCCAGTCCCCGTTTATGTATGCCGAAGAAACCCTGTTGTTGCCACCGTATTCCATATTTCCGCCTCCGAGGAACACAGCGGGCGGATCTGGTTTGGGACTGCTGCCGGTTATGCTCAGATTTACTTTATACAACCCCTCCACATCAAAAATACCCACCTGACTATGCCTTGATCCATCCCTCGCCGTTCCCACGCTCAAAAATTTGAACTTATACGGCTGCTTCTCCGTATCCACCCCTGTAAGATAAACCTCAAATTCCTGCTGCTTTGTGCTGTTGCTTTTGAAATTCGCCCCCGCCAGCAAGTCCACATTGTTAGTAAGATCCTCAAGCAGCACGGGCTGCTTTTGCCCATTCTGCCCATTGAACACCCTTATCAACGCTCCCGCATCCGCACCCTTGTTTGTTAGCCAGCCCTGCACCGCCTCCAAACCGGCTTGCGATGCCTGGTATGCCTCGCTCCCTTTCAACCTTGCGCCGCTGGAAAAGTTCTCCTGCGAAATCCACCGAAAAATCACTATGCTCGCCGTGGTCGCCGCAAGCATGAACATCAGAACCGCAATTAGCGAAATACCCGATTTGAAAGTGCTTTTCATACAACCTCCCTTCACCTGATTACCGCCGACACATTTATCGACTGCTCCGAATTCTTGAACTTCCAATTAACCGTAACATCAATCTCCTTGGATAGTCTATGCCCGACAGTCAGCCCGTTGCCGCTGCTTCCCAGAGCATTCATAAAATCTGTCGGCTCATTCACAGTCTGGGAGCCGTCCGCCGCCGCATCCCTAATCACAACCGTTGCACAGTACGGCACCTTGACACCCGTTGTGTCTGCCAGTTTCCTTGACGTAGATCCGGTAAAAGTGCGCTCCCTGTACAAAGACTGCTGCTCAGGCGTCCCCTCTTTATTGCAAACCCATGGAGCACCGTTGGGGTCAGCAGGGTCAAGGGGGACAATGCTCGCCGACCCAAGCGCGGAAATGGAATCTATTATGTCTTGCGCAACCACATTAGCAGCATCACGCGCCCGAACACGGAGTATGCTCTCACGGTTACCCTTTTGCAAAAGGCTGAGGCCCACGAGCAAGAAACCAAGCACAACAGCAGCAGCA
>LIUH01000159.1:0-4700 GCA_001462225.1 Fibrobacteria bacterium GUT31
CTATACCCAAGCGAATAAATCAGCGTTTACTATGCAAAAATTTCCTAATTACGCCTTGACAAAATCTCAAAATATTTTTATATTTACACCCATAATGATGTATAATACCCAAAATGCAGGAGCTTGCAGTGCAGGCAAAGCCGAGCACTTATGACCTAAATGTTAACATTGTCATAAAAAGTCTAATATACGCATTTTTCCCATTTTTTTCATACATAAATTCGAAAAATCACAAGAAATTGGTTGCGAGAATTTCCCAAATCAACAAAGGAGGCCTGTAATGGCTGATAATGGGCTACGTAGACATAAGATAAAGGCGGAATTGTACAACGATCTGCTAACTGAAAACCCTAATTTTAATAAAAGAGAGAAACAAAATGAAAAAGTCAATAGGTTGCTGACATCAAAATATTGCTATAGACAGCAAAAATTTCCTTTTACACAAATCATTAAAAGGGGGGTGGTATAATGGAGGTTCTAATAATTGTCATCATTGCCATTTTGGTTTTTATAATCTTTCGCGTAAACAAAATAGTAGAGGCACGTTATTTTACTGATTCAAGAGATGGCAAGAAATATAAAATCGTTAAAATAGGTTCTCAAACCTGGATGGCGGAGAATTTGAATTACAAAACAAGTGACAGCAAATGCTATGACAACAACGAAGCCAATGGCGACACGTATGGTAGGTTATATGACTGGGCAACGGCTAAAACTGAATGCCCTCTCGGGTGGCATTTGCCAAGTAATGAAGAATGGGATGTTTTAATAGACTACGTTGGTGGTAGAAGAACAGCGGGAACTAAGCTGAAATCTAAGAGCGGCTGGAATAACGATTTCGATGGCAATGATGGCAACGGCACAGACGATTATGGCTTTTCGGCTCTCTCGGGCGGTAGCGGCTACTCGGATGATCGTTTTCAGAGTGTCGGCTACACCGGCAATTGGTGGAGTGCCACGGAGGACAATGCTATTCAAGCCAGTAGCCAGTACATGGGCTACTATAGCGGTAGCAATGTGGTCAAGGACCACAACTACAAGTCTAGTCTGCTCTCCGTGCGTTGCGTGAAGGACTGAGCGGTTGAGATACTTGCACCATAGCCATCGCTAGCCGAAGGCAAGCGGATCCGCCAAGTCCTGTATTCCCAAGGGTCTTGTTGGGTGAATGATCGGGAATAGAAGAATCAAGACCGTTTTCGGGTTAATGGAACCGCCCGTTTTCAGTCTGTTCTTCTTAGCATGGTGCTGGGAAGAATATTTCACAAGGTTCCTTAGGAGATGTGGAAACATGAAAGTAACAAAATATCAATTGTGCAGTTCATGCCGCAAAATTCGTCCGGTTATGTCAAATGGAAACCTTGGTACGTCAATTGAGGATTTTCTTGATAGTAATGGATATAACCATCCTTTAGGAGATGTTATGGGAAACCAAATGGTATTGCTATATCTACAGGAAAATGGAAGCTGTTCAAGGTGTATAAGTTTGTTTAAATGAGCTACTAATCAGTAGCAAGTAAAACAAAAGCTGTTTTCGGGTTAATGGAATCGCTCGTTTTCGGTCTGTTCTTTTTGGCACGGTGCTAGGAAGAATGTTTCACAAGGTTCCTTTGGGAGAAAAGACAATGATTTGTCCTTATTACAACTCGGACTCTAAAGTTTGCAACTTTTTTGGTACTTATCAAGGAGGGTATCAGAAAGAGAACTATTGCTTGTCCAATGATAATTGGAAACGATGTGCAAACTATGAAAAAAGGAGTTATGACGAAAAGGTTAGTAAGCGGTTACGCTCAAACCCGGAGTTATAGAAAATGCATTATAGTATTGCGAACCTACCAAAACCATGTTCTCAGGGTTTGGCAGGGTGAATTAGTGGGAAAGGAGTTTTTTACATGAAAAAGAGAAGCGGTATTCTTAAAGTTGCGGCGATTGCCGTATTGTGTTTGCTGCAAGATGTTTCGGCACAGGTTTGGAACGGAACGATTGATACCGAGTGGTATTGGGACAACACTTCGCAAACGGAGTTTACCATAACGACAGCTGCACAGTTGGCGGGACTTGCGCAGTTGGTTAATGGTGGAAATAGTTTTTCTGGCAAAACGATAAAACTCGGTGCGAATATTATGCTTAATGATACGGCGAATTGGAAAATTTGGGGCACAACTGAGCATAGGAATACCATTAAACCAACAAATACTTGGATTCCTATAGGTTCATATACAAACAAAAACAATATGAATCCATTTTCCGGCATATTTGACGGCAGCGGTTATGTCGTGAGCGGGGTTTATATCAATAATTCAAACTATCATCAAGGATTGTTCGGATATGTTGATTTTGGTGCGATAATAAAAAATCTCGGTGTTATGGCATCGTTTGTAAACGGAAATGAGCATATCGGTGGATTAGTGGGAAGCAACAACGGTACGATAACGAATTGTTACACCACAGGAAATGTGACGGGAACTAAGAAAACTGACGGTAATTGGGGTAGTGATAATATCGGTGGTTTAGCGGGAAGTAACAATGGCACAATTCAAGATAGTTACGCCACGGGATATGTTGAAGGTACTAGTATAGTTGGTGGTTTGGCAGGAAATAACAGTGGCACAATAACGGATAGTTATGCTACTGGAAATGCAAACGGTTCTACTGCAGGTGGCTTAGTGGGAAGGAACGAAGGCGGTACGATAATGAATAGTTATGCTACGGGAAATGTAAATGGAGGCTATCAATCTACAGTTGGTGGTTTGGTGGGAAGTAACTACATAGGTGGTACAATTCAGGATAGTTACGCCACAGGAAATGCAAACGGTTCTACTGCAGGTGGTCTGGTGGGAAGTAACTCTTCCTTATCTGAAGGTGGCACAATTCAGGATAGTTACGCCACAGGATATGTTGAAGGTAATACAGTCGGTGGCTTGGTGGGAAGTAACGGTGGCACAATAACGGATAGTTATGCCACAGGATATGTTAAAGGAAGATATTCTACTGGTGGCTTGGTGGGATGGAACAACGGCAAAATTCAGGATAGTTATGCCACGGGATATGTTGAAGGTAATACAGTCGGTGGCTTGGTAGGAAGTAACGGTGGCACAATAATAGATTGTTACGCCATAGGATATGTTAAAGGAAGCGGTTCTACTGGTGGCTTGGTGGGAAGTAACGAAGGTGACGGATACTTAAAAAGTTATGTAGGTAGCACAATAAAGAATAGTTACGCTACAGGAAATGTAATGGGAACAGACAAGCCTGTTGGCGGCTTGGTGGGAATAAATGAAGGCAGCACAATAACGGATTGTTACGCTACAGGGAATGTGATGGGAACAAACAGTTCTGTTGGTGGCTTGGTGGGAAGGAATGGAGGTGACGGATCCTTAGGAAGTCATGCAGGTGGCACAATAATGAATAGTTACGCTACAGGGAATGTGATGGGAACAAGCAATTCTGTTGGTGGCTTGGTGGGAACAAATAAAGACGGTACGATAAAGAATTCCTATTATGACCGTCAAAAAAGCGGGCAAAGTGACATAATTAAAGGCGAACCTAAGTCAACGGTACAAATGAAACAGCAAGCAACATTTGATGATTGGGATTTTTATGAAATTTGGGGAATTAATGCCAACAAAAACAACGGGTATCCGTATTTACAGTCCAGCAGAAGTGTGATTGAATCGGTTCAGGCAGGGAAAATTGAAGGGAAAGTTTTAACAGACAATAGGGACGGCAAAAAATATAAAACCGTAATTATCGGAGAGCGAACTTGGATGGCTGAGAATTTGAATTACAATGCAAAAGGCAGTAAATGTTACGATAACAAACCTGCAAATTGCGAAATATACGGCAGACTCTACGACTGGAATACGGCTAAAAAAGCCTGTCCAAAAGGCTGGCGTTTGCCGAAAAAAAGTGAGTATGAAATGTTGGATAAAGCTGTTGGCGGCGAGAAAGTGGCAGGGAAAGAGTTAAAAGCCAAAAGCGGCTGGAATAACAATGGCAATGGCACGGATGAGTTCGGTTTTTCCGCCTTGCCGAGTGCCGGTGGCTCTGGCGACAATTTCGAGCGTGCCGGCGACGTCGGCTGCTGGTGGAGTGCAAGATGGAGCACTAGCAACTATGCCTATACCCGGGTCATGTCGTCCTACGGTAGCGAGATCAACTATTTGTACTTCAGTGGTGACCCCTTGTTTAGTATTCGTTGCCTGCAAGAATATCCAGATTTGCAATCAGAACAGATAAAAATTCAGGCAGGGAAAATTGAAGGAAAAGTTTTAACAGACAATAGGGACGGCAAGAAATATAAAACCGTAATTATCGGAGAGCGAACTTGGATGGCTGAGAATTTGAATTACAATGCAAAAGGCAGTAAATGTTACGATAACAAACCTGCAAATTGCGAAATATACGGCAGACTCTACGACTGGAATACGGCTAATAAAGCCTGTCCTTCTGGTTGGCATTTGCCGAGCGAAAGCGAGTATGATATATTGGATAAAGTTGTTGGCGGTGAGGAAATGGCAGGTAAAAAACTGAAAGCCAAGAAAGGCTGGAACAAAAATGGCAATGGTACGGACGATTACGGTTTTTCCGCCCTGCCGGGTGGCCGTGACTATTCCGATGGCAGTTTTGGCAATGTTGGAGACTACGGCTGGTGGTGGAGTTCCAGCGAGACGACATACAGTGCTTACAGACGGAGTATACAC
>LIUH01000159.1:4834-21528 GCA_001462225.1 Fibrobacteria bacterium GUT31
GGAGTATACACTACAGCCGCAAGGACATTGACTGGGGTGCCTCCGCCAAGTCTCCCCTGTTTAGCGTTCGTTGCTTGCAAAACGATATAGAATTGAAAGAAGCAAAAGAGGCAGAGAAACAAATGTCAACCGACGAAGCCACACCCACTTCGCCACCCACTGCAGAAACTTGCCAAACAGAAACTGAAAAAATTGAAACTATTTCTGATAAATGCAAAAAAATTGGCAAAGGCAAAAGTGGTTATAATGAGTGTGTGAAAGAATACAACGCCCAAAAAACCAAGGCTAGGCAAACTTGCCGTGAATGACAAATGCACCAACTAGCAGGAAAAGAGAAGATGAAAAAAACAACAGTATTATCTCAACGCCATAATCTGCTTTTTAGGGAGCTTGGTAATACGAGCCACACGTGCAGGCTCAAGACCATCTCTGAGCATAGATATAGCAGTTCGCAAAACACCTTTGCCAATACCTCTTTTCTCGCCTTCTTCCACGCCGGTCTTCTTAGCATAAGCTATAGTGGCTTCATAGTCATATCTGTTCATCATAGCGGCCTCATATTTTGCAAGCTCAACATCTGTAAAATTAGAAACTTTCGCCACTTCAAATATCTCACGAAGTTCCTTTTCCTTGAAACTTTTGGGAACGCCTTTCAACTTGTGCCCGTTCTTCATGGAAAAAAGGATCTTATCCGCAATCGTTTTGCATTCGCTCTCGGACTTCTTAAATCTGGGGAGAATAACAAAGGTCATCCTAAGCATATCGTAGCAGACTTCGGGGTGATTGTCGTTTCTCATGGACAAATGCTGGACAACTTCCGTGCAGTTCTTGCCGAAGTTCAAGTCGAAATCCAGAAAACTTATGGAATAGAGCCTGGGAAGGTTGAAATCGTATTTCTTCCCTTTCTTTGCAAGGTTGCTTATAATCATGCAGAGATAAAAGAAGGTTCTTGCTATGAAATGCTCCTGCTTGTTAACTTGTATCTCTACAATAAACCTAGCACCGCCGGCATCCTCGCAATAGACGTCAAAGAAAGCTCCTCTGTTTCCCCTCGTTTTGCCGACTATGATTTTGGGCATAATATTCCCCGTGGAAATAAAACTGGATGTAATAATACCGCTCCCTTAGAGGGGAATATAGAAAACAAACCTATGGAACTATTATGAAAAAGATACTTTTTGCCATGCTGCTTCTAGCCTTTGCTGCTTACGGGCAAAAACGCATAGCGATAATAAATACAGTGGATGACGGTGAACCGCCTGTTGAGCATTTGGAATTAAACCATCTGACGGACAGACTTCGTGAGATTGCCCTCAAAATCCTGCCTGAAAAAAGTTACGCCGTGATGACACAGCAGAGCATAGTTGCTTTTCTAGGTTCGCAAGAGGACATGGTTATAAAATGCAAGGAATCGGAAGGCTGCTTGGCTAAACTGGGCAGGGAAATAAATGCCGATTATATATGCCAAGGGCGGATAGGACGTTTCGGCGAATATTTAACCATTAAGGTAGAGCTTTACGATGTGCAGAGCGGCAATTTGATAGGCTCGTTCACGGATGAATCTTCCGAAGATATATATGGTTTGCTGTCCGCTATAAACAATAAAGCGCCCGACATGTTCAAAAAATTACCGGGTGTTTCAGATGCCAAATTCGCTCCGTCTCCCTTTGCCAGCGGCATAAGCGGCTTAAAAACGGCAGACGGCTATGAGATTGACGAAAATCGCTATTTTTTGGCAAGCATAAACACCGAACCGCAAGGAGCCGCTTTAAGTTTTGACGGCATACCTGATGACAAATGCAGCAAAACGCCTTGCAAAAGCGAGCGTCCCGAAGGCGATGTTCGCATAATTGCAAGATTAGACCAATACGAAACGGCAGATACTACGGTTTTAATAAGGCAAAATAATCAAAACATAGCGATAACATTAAAGCCTAAGTTCGGAGTGCTGGAAATAAACCCCGCTTATTCAGATGGCATAGGCAATGACAGGCAGTGGAATTTGGAAATAAATGATAGCTTTTACTTTTTCGGCGAAATTAGGCTTTCCCCCGGCAGTTATGCGGTTAAGCTTAATCACGAGTGTTATGAAAATATAGGTTTTGAGGTTGGGATACAGAAGGGTAGTCGCGAGGTTTTTGATATGGCAAGTCATGCAAAACTAAAAAAAGGCGGCTTGGTTTTGAGAGCGGAGCAGGGAGGCGAACCTGTGAGCGAACCTGTGTTTATAAATGGAAAACGAGTTGGCGAAACGCCTTTCAGCGGTTCCGTTCCTTTGTGTGCTAGTATAGAAATCGGTAAAAACAGGGAAAAGGTGGAGGTTGATTTGAAGCATAATGATAAAGTGGAACATATTGTGTATGAGACAATAGAACAGCGTATGGAGCGTGAGCGGCAGCAACGGGAACGGCAGAAGCAACAACAGCGGAAACGTCTGGAACAGCAGGAAGCAGCACGGAAGAAAGCGGAGGCATTGCAACAGCAGGAATTGCAGGAACAGCGGAGACGAGAAAGAAAGGAAGAGGAGGAAAACGATACCAATTGGTCTTTCTTAGGCGGTATTTACGTGCCATATATGCTGGACTTGATAGATCCTTTATTTTCCAAAGCTGGCATCGGATTTTTCGGTAGCGTGGAATTTTTTAAGCCAAAATATGATTTTTTCCGCTTGGGGCTTAATGTGAATGGTGGCTGGCATGGTTTTGACGAGGGTGCGGTAAAAAGAATACATCCTGATGTTGACGATTTAGATGATGCCGGTTTTTTTAATATTGGTGCTTTTGCAAAGTTTTATCCGGCAAGTTTCATATATCTGTCGGGAGGGGCTGATTTTGGGTACTATGGCAGCTATAGCGTAAAAACTAAGAATGGTGATAAAGTTGAAGGACAATCGACTGCTACAGTGGTTTTCCCAGTCGGAGGGGGATTAATTTTTGGTCGCCCTTCCGAAAATTTCGGCCTTGTTCTTGAAGCATTATATAACATAGCTCTGCTTAAAAACGGCTATGGAGGATATTGGTCATTTAGTATCGGTGGCAGAATTGAATACAGATAAAAAATCATATGAGTTTTTTAAAGATAAATTAAAATCCAAGAATGGCTGGAATAAAAATGGATATGATACAGACGAGTTCAGATTTTCGGCTCTGCCGGGTGACCACGGCGGCTCGGATGATGCCAGCAACTACGGCAATTGGTGGAGTTCTACTGAGTACGGTAGCAACTACGCCTACTACCGATACATGAGCCACTACATGAAGTACACCTACTGGGACAGCTACGTTAAGTCTTACTTGTTTTCTGTTCGTTGCGTAAAGGACTAGTGTGGAGCAAAACCGCCAAGCCTTGTATTCCCAAGGGTTTGGCGGAAAAATCAAACCCCCCATACAGGAATGGAAAGCACATTTTCGTCTATTGGAATTATAGATTCATAAAAACACAACACGGCTCCGGTTCCGACTTCTTTCCCTGAATTTTTCAAAACGGAAAAATTTTTGCAGGAATGTTTATCCGGTGCGGCTGTTTTCTTTACTTCTATGGGATGCAAAATTCCGTTTTGCTCTATGATAAAATCTATTTCAACTCCGTTGCTGTCCCTGTAAAAAGTTATGTTTTCTTCCAATCCGTTATGCCTGTAACTCCGGAGTATCTCGCATAAAGTGTAAGTTTCCAGCATTGCGCCGCTCATAGCCCCGTTCATAAGGGTTTCGGCAGAATGCCATTTTGTTAGATAGCTTGCAAGCCCGGTATCTAAAAAGTAAATTTTCGGGGTATTCACAATTCTTCTGTTCATATTTGCGCTATACGGCTCTACCAACATCACAATGCCCGCCCGTACCAGGGAATCAAGCCAGATTTTTGCTGTTTTCACATTTATATCCACATCGTTTGCAAGATTTGCAAAATTCAGCAAATTACCGGTTCTAGCTGCAACAGCTCTGATAAAATCATAGTATTTCATCTCATTTTTCAGTCCTAAATCGTCTCTTGCATCACGCTCTATGTATGTTTGCAAAAAGCTTTTATAGAAAGTCTCCGTTCTGGTTTTGGGAAAAGCGTAAAGCACAGGAAACGAACCTCTTAAAATAAAATTAAATATTTGGTTTGCAGTAAAAGAAATTTGCGTTCTGTTCTGTTTGAGCATAGCAAAAGAAGGCAAAAACGCAGTGCTTTTGCTGGACTTCCGCATAATTTCCTTTTGAGAAAGGCCCATTAAATCTATTATTGCAATGCGACCGGCCAAAGTTTCTCTAATTCCTTTCATCAACCTGAACTGCTGCGAACCGGAAAGCCAAAACGCTCCTCTTTCCTTTGGGTGTTCATCCGCATAAATTTTTATCTCTGTAAAAAGTTCCGGCGCATATTGCGCTTCATCTATAATAACCGGCGGCGGGTATGTTTGCAAAAATAATTTCGGTTCGTTTTTTGCAAAATCTCTCATCTGAATGTTATCCAGCGATATGTATTTTCTTCCTTTTTCCCTGATTGCCTTTAGCAAGGTGGATTTACCCACCTGCCGCATTCCGCATAAAAGCAACACGGGAAAACTCTGCGAAGTTTCCTTTATAAAAGGCTGCAAGGTTCTTTTTATCATAAAATCTCCTTATGCTAATCTGCCAGTGCACTGGACGATTAGCATAAATATAGAAAAATCCCTTAGCTTCTCTTAAAACTTTTCCTGTGAATCTCGCAATCTCCGAACTCTTTAATGGCGGTCAAATGCGCTTTTGTGCCGTAGCCTTTGTGTTTTTCAAAACCGTAGTTCGGAAACCGTTCGCTAAATTTTACCATTAGCCTATCCCTGTGAACCTTTGCAAAAACAGATGCCGCTGCAATGCAAGCTATCCTTCCATCCCCTTTTATCACGGGCATTTGCAAATTTTCGTCTATTCCCCTTATATATAAATTCCCATCTACCAAAATTTTATAGGGTATTTTTTTTTCGTCAAGTTGTGAGATAATAGGAACAAGAGCACGTCTCATAGCCAAAAAATCCGCATTCAAAATACCTATTTCATCTATTTCCTGCGCAGATGCTTCGGCAATAGAGTAATACCGGCAATAATTCGGCAATTCCTCAAAGATAATTTCTCGTTGTTTTTCCGATAATTTTTTTGAATCATTTAAATCCGGGAGCTTTAAATTATCATTTAGCACGGTTGCAGCCGCCACTATAGGGCCTGCCAAAGGTCCTCTGCCGGCCTCATCGACGCCTATCAAAACATAGTTTTCAAAATGCTCTTTTAATTTGTTTTCCGCTTGTAAAAGGGTTAAGTTTTTCGGTAAAAGCATAGCGTGGTAAAAAGTCATGGTTTGGCTCCAGTATAGCTGGAAAATAGAAAATTTCTACCTTATCTCCAATGCCCTCCCATATCCGAGAAGCCTGCAAGATGTTGGAAAAGCACGGCGAGCTTATCCGCATAAAAGAATCGGTATCGCCGAATTTGGATATGCCTGCAATTGCCCGCAAGGCTTTTGCAAACGGCGAACCTGCGATTTTTTTTGAAAAGGTGGAAGGCAGCCGCTTCCCCGCTGTTTGCAATCTGTTCGGGAGCGAGAAAAGAGCAGAGTTGCTGCTAAAAGGCAGTTTGAGTTTGAAAAACGCTAGCCGCCTCTTGCGTTCGCTTCCGTTGCTCTCCCTAACTAAGCCGGTTATGCAAAGCGAGATTTCTCTTTCCGATTTGCCGCAGATAAAATGCTGGCCCAAAGACGGCGGTGCTTTTTTAACCCTGCCCCAGGTTCTCACCGTAAAACCCGGCAAAAAGTCCTGGCTGCATTCAAATTTGGGAATGTACAGGGTGCAAATAAGCGGAGGCAACTATATTCAAAACGAGGAATGCGGGCTGCATTACCAAATTCATAGGGGCATTGGCATTCATCACCAAGAGGCACTCGCCAGAGGCGAAAAATTGAAAGTGAGCATTTTTATAGGGGGGCCGCCCGGAAACACATTAGCCGCCGTTATGCCGCTGCCAAACGGAATACCGGAACTGGTTTTTGCCGGAATGTTTTCCAAAAGAGCGTTTCGCTATGCGTGGCACAAAGGCTGGCTCATCTCGGCAGAAGCGGACTTTTGCATTTTGGGCGAAGTTCAAAACGACCTAAAACCCGAAGGCCCCTTTGGTGACCATTTGGGTTATTACTCCGGGCAGCATCTCTTTCCCTACTTAAAAGTGCACAAGGTTTTTGCGAGAGAAGACGCCGTGTTTCCATTTACCGTTGTTGGCCGCCCCCCGCAGGAAGACACAATTTTCGGCAATTTGATCCATAAGATCACCGCGCCTTTTATTCCACGGGTGCTTCCGGGAGTGCATGAGGTTCACGCGGTGGATGCGGCGGGTGTTCATCCGTTGCTTTTGGCTTTGGGAAGCGAGCGGTATTTGCCTTATGAAAAACGAGAGCCTTTGGAACTGTTAACTCAAAGCAATGCCATTTTGGGTTTTGGGCAACTCTCCCTTGCAAAATATCTGTTTATCGCGGCAAAAGAGGATAATCCCGGTTTATCGGTGCGCAGGGTGCCGGAGTTTTTTGAACATATTTTATGCAGAATAAATTTGGAAAGGGATGTTCACATTCAAAACAACACCAGCATAGACACTTTGGATTATTCGGGAACTCATTTAAATCACGGTTCAAAAGCGGTGTTTGCTGCTGCCGGCGAACCTTGCAGGGAACTGGGGGCAGCTTCGCCTATAAAGGGAGTTTTGGTTGTTCAAGAGAAAGAATTGAAAAACACGGAAAATGCGGAAAAATTCCCCTTGGTAGTGCTATGCGATGATGCCAAATGGGCAAGCAAAAATTTGGAAAATCTGCTTTGGGTTACATTCACCCGTTCAAATCCTGCGAGCGACATTCTAATTCGAGGCTGCCAACTTGTAATAGATGCTCGCAAAAAACCGCATCACGCAGAGGAATTGGAACTCTCTGAAAAAGCCGAACCGAATATGCAAAAGAAGTAGCAGAATATGTAAGAGAGGTTGATTGAATATTTTACTATATTAACATTGAGCTATGGCAGAAATAGAGATTAAAAATTTAGGGCCAATAAAAGAAGCGAATTTAACGCTTAATAAAATTAATGTATTTATAGGCCCGCAAAGCAGCGGCAAAAGCACTATTTCCAAGATAGTAAGTTATTGTACTTGGGTTGAAAAGGATGTTGCAACCAGCCAGTCACTTGAAAAATATGAGAATAATGTAAATCATTTCAAAGAACATTTGGAAAAATATCATAAATTAAATAAATATTTCCTGCCGGATAGTTATATCTCTTACAAAAGCGATGTAATAGAAATTGAATGTGATGCAAATAAATTCTCCATTAAATGGAAAAGCCGCTATGGTTATAAAAGAAGTAAAATATCTTATATTCCTTCGGAACGAAACATGATTATTTTGCCGGAAGTAAGAAAAGTAGAGTTTGGCGACACAAATATTCGCAGTTTTTTATTTGACTGGTCTGATGCACGAAAAAATTACATCAAAAATGAAGAGTTGCCTGTATTGAATTTAGGGGTAAAATATTATTATAACGAAAATACCGACGAAGACCATATTGTAAAATATCAAAATGGAAATTCTTATGACATTTTACTATCCAATGCATCTAGCGGTTTGCAGTCCATTACGCCTTTAATCGGTATGGTAGATTATTTAACTAATAGGATTTATAAGCAAGAAGAACCTATTTCCTTTGAGTTGAATACTAGAAAAAGACAAGTTTATCAAATATTATTAAAAGAGGTTATTTTAAAAGAATATTATAAAAATTCAAAAAAAACCGAAGAAGAGCAATTAGATGAAATAAAAGAAAAAATGAAAACAAACAACGATGAGGAACTTAACAAATTGTTTGAAGTTGTGGATAATATAGTGAAAATATTGTTCTCAACTCAAAATTCACAGTTTATCATTGAAGAACCTGAACAAAATTTGTTTCCTGAAACGCAACGGGATTTGGTTTATTATTTACTAGAGAAATGCTTAGATACCGAGCATCGCATAACTATTACCACGCATAGCCCTTATATTCTCTATGCGTTGAATAACTGTATGATGGGAGCTGTAATTTCCGATAAACTGAATGAAGATGAAAAAAAAGATTTTTTGAGCAAAAACTCATGGATTTCTCCAGATAAAGTAAATGTCTTTCAAATAAAAGACGGAATTTTATGTTCAATAAAAAATCCAAAAACAGGAACTATCGATAAACATTACTTTAATGGAATAATGAAAGAGATAATGGATGAATATATTGAAATGTTAAGTTTTTATTCCGGTGAAAACGATGATGAAGAGTGAGATAGAGAAAACTTTACCTGAACACATACTTAAAAAAAGCAATGCAAAAGAAATTTTCATCGTAGATCGCAAAAACAATGAAAAAACTCTTGTTTCTTTATTAGAAAAGGAACCGGCAGATATTAAGTATGTTTTTTTGAAAAATCAAGAGGAAATTCCCGTTTGGTTTGACGGATTTAAAGATAATGCTCTGCCAACAGGACAAATAGGAACATACAGCAAACAATGCGAATGCATTATCTTTCCGGAGAATGATGGGTATAGAGACTGGGTATTATTTATAGAAATGAAATATGTTAACAATTTAAAAAATGCTTTTCGCAAAGAATACGAATATCCTTATTGCATGGTAAATCAAATACTTGAAACTGTAAATTATTTCAGAGCAAAGGGTATTTTAGAGAACGATAGACGTGCCACGGCAATAGTTTCGTTTCCTAATTTAATTGAAGAATTTAATGGTTTCTTTTTTGATTTCATTGATGATACTCCGGAAAATATTCTGAATAAACATAAAGTTCTGATTTATCCAACTAATTCAGCAACAATTATGCACAATAAACGAATAAAGCCTCAACAACCTCACTCCCACGGGCCTAACAGATGAAAAAATATGAATTTAAGCGTTTTTCTACTCCCTACTCCCCACTCCCTAAACCAGTTAATCATCACTTACAATTCCCAAAAAATTTCTATTTTGGAGACCGATATGGCTAATTTGAAAGATTGGGCAACTTCCCTGCTTGCGAAAGCGGGAGTTAGCGTTAACGGAAATGCCCCTTGGGATATTAAGGTCAATAACAATACCCTCTGGAAAAGGGTTGCGACTGAGGGTACTCTAGGTCTTGGCGAAGCGTACATGGATGGTTGGTGGGATTGCGATTCTCTAGACCAATTTTTTGACCGCGTTTTAAGTGCGAATTTGGCAAAGGAGATTCGTATGCGGGATTTGCCGCTCTTCGATTTGGTGAAGGCGAAAATCCTTAACCCGCAAACCAAATCCAAGTCCGTTGACGTGGCGGAGATTCACTATAATTTGGGCAATGATTTTTATGAAACCATGCTTGATAAAAATATGCAATACACTTGTGCTTACTACGGCAACGGCGCAAAAAACCTAGATGAAGCGCAAGATGCCAAACTTCATCTTGTGTGCAAAAAATTGCAGTTGAAGCCGGGCGAAAGAGTTTTGGAACTCGGCTGCGGGTGGGGTGGTTTTGCAAGGTTCGCCGCAAAAAATTACGGCGTGAACATTGAAGCCTATAATATTTCTACGGCACAAATAGCTTATTGCAAGGAAAAGAGCGAAGGCTTGCCCATAAATTTCCATTTAAAGGATTATAGAGAGGCTACCGGCGAGTTTGACAAGGTTGTAAGCATTGGAATGTGCGAACATGTTGGGCCAAAGAACTACCGCACTATGTTTGAATTGGTGCATAAATGCTTAAAGGAACGCGGATTGTTTTTACTGCACACAATAGGCAATTCAAAATCCGTTCACAGCAATGACCGCTGGCTCGCCAAATATATTTTCCCAGGTTCTGTTCTACCTTCCCCCGAACTATTGGGTAGTGCTATGGATGGCCTTTTTGTGCTTGAAGACTGGCATAATTTCGGCGTTGATTATGACACTACTCTTATGGCTTGGCTGGAGAATTTCCGTGCCTCTTGGCCGGATTTCAAGGAAAAATACGGAGACACGTTTTATAGAATGTGGGAATATTATCTTATGTCTTGCGCCGGTATTTTTCGTAGCCGTTTTTGCCAATTGTATCAAGTTGTTATGTCTAAAGACGGGGTTATCGGAGGATGGAGGAGCGTTAGGTAAAGCATGCGACTTTTATTTTTACTGCTGGCTACGGTTTCTTATGCGGCCAATCCGTTTTTAGATTCTTTGATAGCTTATGCAGATTCTATTGCTCCGGTCGCAAAATTGGGAATTTCAGTGCGTTCCGTTAAAACGGATTCTATTGTTTATAGCCATAAAGGAAATGAGTGGTTTACACCGGCTTCTACCATGAAGCTCCTAGTGACGGCTGCCGCCCTGCAAAACATTCCTTTGGATTATACCCCTAAAACCCTGGTTCATTTGGAAGGAATTAAAAAAGGCAAAGTGTTTTCCGGTGCAATCAGGTTAGAAGGCGGGGGCGATCCGAATATATCCGCAAGGTATTATCCAAGCGTTTTCTCTGCCTTTGAAGTCATAGCTGATTCCCTAAAAAGCAAGGGTATAGACACTTTGCGCGGAATTGTGGATTTGGACACCTCTTTTTTCAAGGGGCCGAGCAAACCCAAGGAATGGCGCGAAAGATTCTTTGATTCCTGGTATGGAACGGAAATATCACCCCTCTCTTTTAACGATAACTGTGTGCTTCTTGAAATAAAGCCGGGGGCAAAAGACGGAGATTCCGCGCAAATAGCAATTATTCCGGATGTCGGTTATGTTAAAATTAAAAACGACATAAAAACCAATGGTAAAAGAACGAAATATAAATACGCTATGGACCCTGTAAAGCCCGAAGTTACTCTCAGCGGAACCATAGGGGCAAAAGTATCTCTTTCCACGGTGGTGTTGCCTGTTCGCAATCCCGCGGCTTACTTAAAAGCTGCTTTTCTGAAAAGTTTGGAAAATTCCGGCATTGTTTATATAGAGGACAAGGAAGTGTATGTAGGCAAAGCCATTAGCAGCATTGTTTTAACCGGTCCTCCTCTGAAAAGCATCATGGATGAAATAAACCAAAGAAGCCAAAATCTGCACGCAGAAATACTGCTACGCATATTGGGGCAGTACAAAAGGCGGGAAGGAAGCGCAGAAAGCGGAATTTTAAGCGAAAAACAATTCTTGCGAAGTGTCGGGCTTCCGGTTGAAGATTTTAAGATTGCAGATGGCAGCGGGCTTTCGTCTCAAAATTCATTAAAACCAAATTCCCTGACTAAACTTTTAACCTATATGAAAAAACAGATAAAGGGCGACATATATGTGTCTTCACTTGCAATACCGGGAATTACCGGTGCGGGCAAACGGCTGGCGAGTGCGGAATTTAAAGAGAGAATAAGGTTCAAAACGGGCTTCATAGAAGGAGTTCACGGGTTAGCCGGCTATATTGCAGCAGACAACGATACACTCGCTTTTGCCCTTTATTTAAACGATGCGCAAAAGGTTATTGAAAGCTCGGCGCGTGATCTTTTAGATTCATTGGCGGCACGCATAGCAAAGCGGCATAACGGTGAAGCGGCAGAGTTGGAAGCGGGAAAAAATTTATGGCAAAAGGGCAATTCTATAAAAAACATAAATGAACGTGTGAACTTTTTTTCCGGCGAGCTAAAAAACAAACCGTATTTTTTGGGTCCTATGGGCGAGGGACTTTCGATTTATCCGAGTTACAAACAGAGGGTAAATTTTGCAGAAATGGATTGCCTCACTTATATGGAACACGCTCTAGCTCTAGCTTATTCAAAAAATTATGATGATTTTTTCAACATACTGCAAGGCATTCGCTATAAAAACGGAGTTATAGATTACAATATGCGCAACCATTTTTTGATAGCAGACTGGACGGCAAACAACAAATTCGATTTTGTTGCCGAACCCGCGAATTTTGAGATTTTTGCAAAAGAAATAAACAAAAAGAAATTTTTCAAGGACTCCAGTATAACAAACCCCAAAATAAGCATTCAATTTTTGCCAAAAGGAAAAGCCATTGCCTATGCGGATACGGCAAAATTTGCAAAAGACACAATTTTCGGAGTTGCCATTTTAAGCGATTTGCCGGGTCTTGATGCCGCGCACACCGGTTTTGTTGTTAACGGCAAAAAAGGCTTGATGTTTCGCCACGCTTCGCAACTAAAGGGAAAGGTTATAGAACAATCGCTCTCTGAATTTCTAAAGACCACAAAAATCAAAACCCCGGGCATTGCCTTTTTTAGGTTTAACTATTAAACTGCCTTAGCCACTCCTTAATCAGCGTTTACTGTATCTCCTTGAATCTAGGAGTCAATTCTTCGCATCCTGCTCCTGTAATTTCGGCTTTGGTTTTCGCGGTACCATCGGCATTATAAGTAAAAGTAACAGTCCATACTCCATCTTTGCAGCCGCCAAGAGACTCTTTTAGCGTAGCACGGAAAACAGCAGTATTAGCCGAAACAGGACCTGATTCGTAACGAAAATATTTCGATTCAGGAGGAGTATATCCTATTTTGTCGTTGGAACTTACACTACCGGTTTCCAGAGCATATGCCCACTGAAGCTTCTGCCAGGTTCCGGCCGCTGGGCTAACTTCTTGTGCTTTTCGCTTTGCGTCTATGTCGCAAGAAAGGGTGAATGCCATGGCAAGCGAAACGCTTGCCGCCAATGAGATGAACTTTATTTTGTTCATGAGATGTCTCCTATTGTGAGGGGAAAAAATTTGAAACTTTTTGAATTTATGTATTTGAAGCGGGCAGTGTATATATACTTTTATGACATTGTTATGACATAGCTCAAGGGTGCCGAACTTCGCCTGCACTGTAAACTCCTTTTACCGTATTTTGGGTATTACGCAACATATTCGTAAATATAGAAAATTTATTTGGTTTTGTCAAGGGTATTTTTGCTTTTTTTAGATTTAACCATCAAGATGAGCAGCAAGTAATTTGAAAATATCCTCGGGTGGGTTGGCGGCGTTTAGTAAAATGCAATTTTCGGGATTTTCCTTTGCTATTGTTCTGTAGCCTTGGGCTACGCGTTCAAAAAAATCGTTTTTCTCTTGTTCAATACGGTCTGCTTTGCCTCTGGCTTTGTCTTTTTGCTGCCTCTCTCTGCTCAAAGAAACATCAATATCCAAAATAAATGTTTTATTCGGAAAAAAATTTCCGCAGGTTATGCGGAGCAAATTTTTTATCATATCTATGTTCAGTCCCCTGCCGTATCCTTGGTATGCAAGGGTGCTATACGCAAATCTATCTGCCAGAACTGCAACCCCTTTTTCCAATGCCGGTTTTATAACCTCGTGTATCAATTGCGAGCGGGCTGCGTTGTATAAAAGCAATTCGGTTATATCGTTCATTTTGCCCTTATGCGCAGGGTCTAATAAAATTTTTCGCACCGCTTCGGAAATTTCCGTTCCCCCGGGTTCTCTTATTTTCAAAACCTCCAAACCTTTGCTTTTAAACAAATCTTCCAAAGCGGCGATCTGCGTACTTTTCCCGGAGCCGTCTATGCCTTCCAAGCAGATGAAATTTTTGAACACAGAGGGAATTATCATTTTTTCACGCTTATTTTCCCGTTTTTATCTATAAAAAGCTCGGTTTCCGGAATATCCGCTTCCGTAAGCTCCTTGATTTTTTTTATGCAAGCACCTGTTGAGTCCAAGATTGGGCGGCGTGCTCCGTTTTCCCCTGATTGAATTGCGGAAAATATTTCGCCTTCAATAAAATTGCCTTTGCTGTCCGTCTTTATTTTTACTATGGGTGCATAGCCGCTAACACCGGAAATATTTACGTTTGTGTTTGTGGCAAAATTCCCTAAACTGTAAGCGATGAATTTCCCTTTATAAAGGTCAATGGCTCTGGGGACGTGCGGGCCATGCCCAAACACCATATCTGCCCCGCTATCTATGGCTAAACGGGCAAATACATAAGGATTGCCGCGATTTTCCCCCACAAACATTTCCGTTTTGCGTGTTATGCGTGCATTGCCGGGTCCCTCGGCTCCTATGTGCATGCTAACTATGACTATATCGGATTTTTCTCTCAATTCCGAAATCAAACGCTTTGCCTTTGCCGTATCGCTAATGTGCACCGTTCCGTTATTTGGGGCAAACGCTACAAACCCGTAGCGAACACCTTCTTTTTCCAAAACATATGTTTCCGCAATTTCTTCAAAACCGGCAAAACCCAATCCCGCTTCTTTTAAAGCCTTTTGCGAACTTTTGCGCCCGGCTATGCCAAAATCTCCGGAATGGTTATTTGCCACGCTCATAAGGTCAAAACCGGCATTAACCAAAAGATTTACATATCGCTCCGGCATTCTAAAAACGTAGCAAACATTTGGATTTGAGCATCGCTTGGCAGTGCCGCCGGCATCGAGCAAAACGCCTTCCAAATTGCCCACCGTTATATCTGCATTTTGCAGAATATCCTGTACACTCTCAAATGTGAGCGCTCCGTCTTGCGGCGGGAGAACCGGAGATTTATCGGGGTAATTCACACCCATCATAATATCGCCTACGGCCACAAATGAAAGTGTATCTTTAGCAGCAAAAGCGGCTGAAATCAATAAAAACGGCAAAATGATTTTTTTCATAGGTGTGGGTAATATAGTAAGTAATGATTAACTGATTTTAGGGAGTAGGAAGTTTTTTCCACTCCCCAAGCGAATAAATCAGTGTTTGGCAAGGTAAAACAAGAGATATTGTTTCTCTTGGGGCTATGCCTACAGAGTCTTGCGGTAAATATTTCTATATTAATATACAGATGAAAAAATATATTGAACTAGAAACTGTTGGAACGGTTCTTGAAGAAGAATTTATAGAACCTTACAATCTAACGATTGAACAGGTGGCAAACGCCATATCTGTCCCCGCTTGGAGATTGTTTGCCGTTATAGAAGGGGGTGAGCCGATAGCGGCGGATTTGGATTTGTTATTAACGAAATATTTTGGATTAAGCGAAGGATATTTTTTGAGAATGCAGGAATTATATAATTTAAGGTTTGCCAAACAGAAACTAAGAAGAAAATTATCAAATATAATCCCTGTCTTTAATCTTACAAAACAAGCAGCGGTGGCAGCTTTGTGATAAATTCATTCAGAGACAAAGAAACAAAAAAGATTTTTGACGGAGAAGTTTCTAAAAAATTTCCTGTTAATATTCAAAAACGAGCGAGAAGAAAGATTGATTCATTATATCTAATGAACGATATAAGCGACTTGAAAAGCCCTCCATCCAATCACTTAGAGGCTTTAAGCGGCGATAGATTTGGACAGTTCAGCATTCGTGTAAATGACAAGTACAGAGTATGCTTTGAATTTATAAACAATTGCGTAGAAAATGTTGAATTGGTGGATTATCATTAGGCAAATTCATTTAAATATTTCATCGCTACACATTACACCATAATACGGTTTAAGGACGAACTGTATTTTCTACATTCATCATAACATGCTCCTAGACGGCAAACTTTTGGCTACCCAAATTGAGCAGGAACTCAAAAGCCAAGTTCCACCCACAGGCTTTTTTCTTTGATGTCAAATCTGTCAACATATGTTTGCAAAGTGACAGTTATTAATTTTTTTTGTCTTTTTTCCATGAATTTTAGTTATATTCGCAATAGATTTTTTTGCGAGGCAATTATGGCAGTTAGAGTAAAATCGGTGCAAATTGTGAATAAGATAGAATCACGAATATTCACAATTCGAGGATTGCAGGTTATGCTGGATAGGGATTTGGCAGAGTTGTATCAAGTTCCTGTTAAGGTCCTCAATCAGGCGGTTAAGAGAAATATAAATAGATTTCCAGAAAGATTTCGCTTTCAGTTGAATAAAATGGAAACAGATGAACTGGTCACAAATTGTGACCGGTTCAAGAGTTTAAAGCATTCGTCCATTTTGCCGTATGCATTTGCTGAATCCGGTGTTGCGATGCTTTCTACAGTTCTTCGCAGTAATATTGCAGTTTCTGTAAGTGTAAAAATCATGGACGCTTTTGTAGCAATGCGTAAAATTCTATCTGCCAACACAGGCATTGTACAACGCTTGGAGACGGTTGAGCAGAAACAAATAGAAACGGATAAAAAAGTAGATGAGATTTTCAATGCTTTGGAAAGCAAAGATGCAATTCCCAAATGCGGGATATTTTTTGACGGGCAAATTTTTGACGCGGCAAAGCGATCCATAGTTTTGATTGACAGCTACATAGACGAATCTGTTTTGACAATGCTTGGCAAAAAATCCAAGAATGTAAAAGTCACTCTGCTTACAAAAGACATATCAAAACAACTGAGCCTAGACATCGCAAAATTTAATCAGCAATACCCAACGATGGAAGCAAGGAATTTTAACCTGAGCCATGATAGGTTTTTAATCATAGACGGCAAGGAAGTTTATCATTTGGGTGCAAGTTTAAAGGATTTGGGTAAGAAATGGTTTGCTTTTTCAAAAATGGAGGGGTTTGCTTTGTTGGAGAAAATTAATTAAAAAGAAAGCGAAAATGAGTTGTCTTTGCCGTTATAGATCAATATACCTAAACCCAAAATATAACCGGCATAAATTCAAGTCATCAGAAAATTGTTAGAAAAGTCTAAAACTTCGGGAACTGCAGATATTTTGCGTACTAAAAAGGGAGGTTTCCCGAATTCCTCATAACCTCTATCCAAGGCATCTCCAATATCAGCAAAAGTGCCTACCAATTTATTG
>LIUH01000160.1 GCA_001462225.1 Fibrobacteria bacterium GUT31
GACATAGGTTATTTTGAATCGCACACCAACAATACCGACATCCACATCACTCCGGAGGAGCGTGATGTATGGAGCGGCAAGGCGGACAAGGTGGCCGGAGCAACCAGCGGAAATTTCGCGGGGCTTGACGCGAGCGGGAATTTGACGGACAGCGGGAAGAAAGCGAGCGATTTTGCAACGGCGAACCAGTCATTGGCGGCTACCTCAAATGAAGACACTACTGTAACTACAGACGCAGTGGCAAGCAACACAATCGCAAACATCTTGCAAACAATCTGGAACAAAATACGCAGCGTGGTGAATTTATTATTATCTCACATATACAACACAAACAACCCGCATAGCGTGACCCAGTCGCAGGTCGGGCTTGGCAATGTGAACAATACGAGCGATGCAAACAAGCCCATCAGCACGGCAACGCAGACGGCACTCAACGGCAAGCAGAATGTTCTCAATGGCACCACCGACCAAGTAGCGCAAGGAAACGGAACGCCTAGGGACAAAAGCGGTGGCACCAACACCAGTGTCTCAAATACAGCTAACCTTATAGCCGATTTGTTCAATGCTGACAGAAACGCTACTAGCTTAGAAATGCTCGATAGCAAGCCTATTATAGTATTAAGTTGTACTATTAATAAGTTTGTTGACAAATCCAATGCTGCCGGCGTGGGATATATATCTATAGGTACTCTGCTAAAACGCGTTAAACAATTTTTGTTTCCCAGCTTGGCCTCCTCAAGTGTTGACGATATTAGTAATTTTTCTGATGGGGTAAACTTCCACCACGTGGCATCATATTCAAACGCAGGTATAAACTACAATCAATGCCTTTTGATTACGATTAAAGCTCCCAACAGTAGTAATGTCAGGCAGCTTCTGTTTCCCATGTCTTATTCCGGCTCCAGCTCAGGCGGCTTTTACAACGTTATTAAATCAAGAGCAGGAGCCATTTCAAGCAGTTTGGCGTGGGTAGACATATTATGAAGCATTTCATTCTTTCCATAACGCTCAAATGCAACAAAGCATGCGGTTATTGCGTGTGCAAGAGATGGCTAAATAACCCTGAGTACCCGGACATAGCAACTATTGATGATTTTATTGCTTTTCTTTCGCAAGCACTTCAGCCAAATGACACAGCGGAAATAACCGGGGGAGAACCCACGCTTGTGCCGGATTTATTGGCTTTGCTTGATTTTCTCAAAGAACGAAATACTAAAACTATACTGAGAACTAACGGCTTAAACCTTGGCGAATGGCGAAAGAACTACCCAAATATGATAGCGGTGCTTGCAAGGCATGATTCTCCAGATGAATACATGGAAAAACGAAAATCATATTTATTGCCACACGATGTAATACAAGATAATATTAGCGAAGAGCAGAAGCAAAAAGAAGCGGATAAACCCGTATTTATATACAAAGAAGACACGCTTAAAACTCATCCCTACGATTCACAGTTTTTTATTTCCAATGACGGCAAAGTACGTTATAACTCTTGCACTGAAATATCGGGTGGCAATATACACACCAGAGAATATAAACAAGTACCTATGACTTGCAAGGACTTGGCAACGTGCTCTGTACTTTTAGGAGCGTGGAATTTGGCTGCGAGGGTAAAGTGATGAAGCAGAGCGAGCACAGTAGTAACTAGTGGTGGGCTACTCCTAGTCTTGGACGCAACGAACTGAGAAAAAGAAGGACTTAACGCCGCTGGAGGACATGCTCACATAGCTGAGGTCGTAGTATATGAACGAACTCCAAGCGGTGTAGATACTGTTCTCAACGAGATTCCGCTCAGTGGTACCCCACCACCAGCCTCTTCTGCCGACAGCGGCGAAACGGCCATTCGGGTCACTACTGCCGCCCGGCAGAGAGCCGAAAACCCGTAAGTGTCCTCGCACAAGTAAGAACTGCCAGAACCAGAAGGACCGCAATCACTCCAACCTGTTGTTGACTTCAATTTTGTTCCCGCTGTGCTGATACCACCAACGGCTGTCATTAACGCATCCCAATCCGCTTCGCTTGGAATATGCCAGCCTTGGGGGCAAATGCCACGATGAGGATTATCTATCTGATCGGCGCAACTGACAGAATTGCAGCTTGCATCAAGAGCCATTGCCGTTGCCCAGTCGTACAAACGGCCATACTTTGCACAATTAGCCTGAATTTCGCTATCCGTCAATGTAACATAATCTTCAGTATCGGAATCATATACCTGACCGCCTTCGCCGTAGCATTTGCTGCCGGGAACATTGGTATTCAGATTATGCTTCATCCAAGTTCGGCCGCCGATGGTTATGATTTCAGAGGCATTAGAGCTGCCGTCATCGCTATCGTCAGAGCAGGAAAAAGTGAACGCCAAGGCAAGCAATAGGCTTGCCGCAAGTAGGGTGAGTTTAACTCTGTTCATGGGATACCTCCGGTTCAAGCTATAGCATTAATTTAAATATAGTAAACGTTGATAAACTTGCTTGGGTATAGGGTATAGGGTTCGGGGTATAGGGATTACCGGACATAAAACGCATAATTTTGCAAATCCAAACCCAAACATTGAGTTAATCATTACTTACTATAGTAAATCAGCGTTTTCTACATTACCCATCGTGGACTCCTTTGACATCTTTTTCCCCATATTCGTGCTTGTGCTGCTGGCATTGGCAGTTCCTTTTGGAATGATGTTTGCCAATTGGGTGCTTTCACCGCAGACTCAGCTCAAAAATGAGACCAAAACAGATGCCTATGAATGCGGGCTTTCAAATGTGATTGGCAATGCCTCGGAAAGATTTCCCATAAAATATTATATAGTGGCAATGCTTTTTTTGGTTTTTGACTTGGAAGTGGCTTTTCTTTACCCGCTTGCCGTTGAATTTATGAACGGCGGTTGGGATTTATTCGCCATTTTAATGATATTTTTGCTCGTTTTGGAAGTGGGTTATCTTTACATAGTGCGAAAGGGAGTTTTGAATTGGTCAAAAATCAGCGATAGAATTGAATAGCCCACAGCCAAAATTCCCAAAGATATAATTTCGTTGCTCATCTCGCTTGCTGTTGCACCCATTTGCTGTATGGAAATCCAAGCGGGAATAGCGTGTTCGCAAGGCACCCAAAACATGGCGTAGTGCAAAAATTCCGGTATAGAGGATTTTGGCCAGCTAAACCCGGAAATGAACAAAAACGGCAGTGACATAAACAGAAATACCTGCATTACGCTTTCTTTTCGCTTGAAAAAACGGGCGAAGAAAAACCCCATTTGGATGCTGGCGGTGAAAAACACAAAAGCGAATATTGCAATATCTAAAAATTTTCCCTTTGCATTAAACCCAAAAAACGGATAGATAACGAAAAGGTAAAAACACAAAATAAGCGTATAATGGAGCATAAAAGCCAGCCTCCTGCCGGTTGCCGACCCACGACCGCCCACTCCCAAAATACACACGCCAATCAGAATAGTTTGCTGCAAAATCACCATTAAAACTGCGGGAACCACATAATTATCATACCGCATAGAACCGTTGAACATGGTTTTAACTCCAATCGGCACAGGGTCTCTTTTTTTGAGTGCTAACTCCGGTGAAATGCCACGTGCTTGCATAAAGGCAATTTGCACCCCCGCTCCCAAGGTCGCTGTGGCATAAAAAACCGCTCTTGAAATTTCGCTATGCACCATAAAATAATTGCCGTTATTGAATTCGCCGATTGTCGAAGAACGCCCTGCTCTGATGTCATTTTCGAACCCTGCAGGAATTTCCAAAATGCTGTAAATTTTTTCTTCTGCAAGGGCTTGTTTTGCCAAAGCCATATCTTCAAATGCGAGTACTTTCAGATTGCCGGAAGCCCCGAAAAAACCGGTAAGCTGCCTGCTCATAGCCGTATGGTCAAAATCCACAACCGCCACCGGAATATTCCTTGCCACGCCGTTTAAGTATGGGAGAGGGTAGTAGAATGCGTAAAAAGTCGCTGCTACGACCAAAACCAAAACGGCATTTTTGTCTTTGAAAAACCGTGCCCATTCGGAAAGGATAGATTTCATTTTGCAAACCTGCGTTTAATTTTAGTGATAGCGATAGGAACTGCGCACCAAAAAACAGCGAACGCCGTTAGGATAATCAATTCTTTTTCGATAAAGGGCAGGGCAAGGGTTTCCATTCTGACGGCATTTTGAATTTTTAAAAAGTGTGTTAAAGGCAAAAGCCATGCGAAAATTTGCGCAGCAACAGGCATGGCAAAAATCGGAAAAGCTAAGCCCGCAAACGCGAAAGCCGGCCCACCGACAACTCCGCCCGCAGATGTAGCTATACGCATCGAATTGCTTATTGCAAACACGGTAGCGCAAAAACCATATGCTGCGGCAAGCATCAAAAAAGAAGCCAAGAGCAAAAGCCCCCACTGCCATGGCAAAAAATATATGCCGGCCCATGAATGAAAAATATACGCATAAATTCCATGCTGCAGAGAAAGTATTAGCAAAGCGGGCAAAGAAAATGAGAAAAAAGCGTTCCCCAAAACATATGCCGCCACAATCATCGCCGCCAAGTGAAATGTTGCCGCTATAATTCCAATGCCCAAATATGCCCTGTAGTCCAAAGAAGCGTTGTTCACGGCATGAGTCTCTATTTTTACAGGGTTTGGCAATACATCCTTTGCGAATTTTTGCGAGTGTGCCATTACTATGCTTTGAACCGAAAGTTCCACCATATTGTAGGCTATCAAAGACTGTCCGTTTAAGTAAAGCCCGACAACCGGATTTTCGCCGCGTAAAATCCGCCTTTCAAAATCATGCGGCAAACTCACAACCCCCAGAATTTTTTGGCTTCTCAAAGCACTTTCGCACTCGGCTTCCTGTGTGCAAATTTTGGCAACGTCCAGCCCCGGAGAATTTTGAAACGCGAAAATCAGTTCCCTTGAAAAATGGGAATCTTCTTGTACAATAACGCCTATAGGCAATTTATCCGGATACCTATCCGAAAAGATAATGGCTGTAAAAGCAACAACAACAGCCGGCAATATTACCAACAGCATCAATGTTAAAGGCCTTTTTATCCATACCCCAAACCCCATACCCTAATATACAAACTCCCCCTTCTTCCAACCAATTCTAATCTCGGAATCCGCCTTTATTTTCCCGGAAATAATCTCTCTGGAAAGGAATGATTCCAAATGCTTTTGAATATAACGCTGAATCGGGCGTGCTCCGTACTCAGAATCGTAGGATTCTTCTATAATCCCCTTTGCAACAGCCGGCTCAAAAATGACCTCTATTCTTTGCGCATTTAAACGCTTTGCAAGAGCCTCCAACTTGATTTGCGCAATTTGCACAAGCTCGCTCTTTTCTAAAGGCTTGAATACCAGAGTGTTGTCCAAACGGTTCAAAAACTCCGGACGGAAGAATGTTTTCAAATCCTTTTCCGGCAAATTTGATGTCATCAAAATAAGCGTGTTTTTGAAATTCACCTTGCGGCCTTTGCCGTCGGTCAAATGCCCCTCGTCAAGCACTTGGAGCAAGGCGTTGAACACATCGGGGTGGGCTTTTTCCACCTCGTCAAAGAGCAGCACGGAATAAGGGTGCGTTCTCACCGCTTCCGTAAGTTGACCGCCCTCGTCGTAGCCTACATAACCCGGTGGCGCGCCTATAAGGCGGGCAACGCTGTGCTTTTCCATGTATTCGCTCATATCAAAACGGAGCATTGCCTGCTCGCTGTCAAAAAGCTCGGTAGCTAAGGCACGGGCGAGTTCGGTTTTTCCAACACCCGTAGGCCCAAGGAAAAGGAAGCTCCCTATCGGAGCGTTTTCCCTAGAAAGCCCGCTCTTGTTGCGTAAAATTGCGAGCGATACTTCTTCCACCGCCTCGTTCTGCCCTATCAATCTCTTGTGCAACCGCTCTTCCAAATGCAAAAGTTTTTCCTTTTCGCCCTCACGCAAACGAGAGATCGGAATGCCTGTCCAGTGGCTCACCACTTGGGAAATATTTTCCTCGGTCACAACTTCCGAAACCTCGTCCGGTTCATTGGTGCGAAGCGCTGCTTCCAAATCCTCTGCCGTTTTTTGCAGTGCCGGGATTTTGTTATACTTCAACTCCGCAGCTTTTTCCAATTGGTATGAGGCTTCGGCTTTTTCCATTTCATCTTTTGCCGCACGGAGTTCCTGCTGTGCGTTTTTCAATGTCTCAAAGCGGAGCCTTTTTTGCTGCCAGCGTTCTTGCTGTTCCTTTACTTCCAAGTCAACGGTTTTCAACTCCTCTTGCAGTTCCTTTAACCGCTCTTTTGAAGCCACGTCGTTTTCCATCGCAAGGGCTTTTTCCTCAATGCGCAGTTGCAGTTGCCGTCTTTGCAGGGTGTCCAGGGCTTCCGGCACGGTGTCCAGTTGCGTTTTTACCATGCTCGCTGCCTCGTCTATCAAGTCCACGGCTTTGTCCGGCAAAAAGCGGTCTGAGATATAGCGGCTGGAGAGTTGCACGGCGGCAACTAAGGCGTTGTCCTGGATGCGGACTCCGTGGTGAGCATCAAAGCTCTCCTTTATGCCTCTCAAAATCGAGAGTGCTTCATCCGGGCTTGGTTCCGCTACCGGCACAGGCTGGAAGCGGCGTTCCAAAGCGGCATCCTTTTCAATGTATTTTCTATACTCCGCCGTCGTGGTAGCACCTATGCAATGCAGTTCGCCGCGAGCAAGGCCGGGTTTAAGCATATTACCCAAATCCATGCTCCCCTGAGTTTTTCCCGCACCCACTATGTTGTGAATTTCATCTATGAACAAAAGCGTGTCTTGCTCCTGTTCAAGTTCATCCAAAACGGCTTTTAATCTCTCCTCAAATTCACCCTGATATTTTGCACCGGCTATTAAAGCGGATAAGTCAAGGGAGAAAATCTTTTTGCCTTTCAAGGCGTCGGGCACATCGTTTTTGTGAATGCGGTGTGCCAAGCCCTCAACTATGGCGGTTTTTCCCGTTCCGGGTTCGCCAACCAAAACCGGATTATTTTTTGTTTTGCGTGCCAAAATTCTAATCACCCTGCGAATTTCTTCCTCACGCCCAATCACAGGGTCCAGTTTTCCCTCCGCAGCAAGGGAAACCAATTCTTTTCCATACCTATTCAAAGCGGAATCCTCTTTTGCAACCGCCGCCGCACTCATCGGGTCAGAGAGCCAAGTGCGAACAGCCTCCGCATTGCCGAGGGCATTTTCAAAAATAGCCGCTAATTGTTTGTCGCCGGTGTTTTTCATCAAGGAGATGAGCAAGTGTCCGGGTTCTGCGGAACTGCCCTGTTCCGAACGCACGAGTTTTACGGCGGCTCTCAGCACATTGGATAAATCGCTGCTAGCATGGTTATCATGGTCGGAGCTTTCAACGATGCGTGGCAGCTTGTCCAAAATTTTTTGGACAGCGGTGCGCATTTCCTGAGTTTTAGCATTTTTTGCTTTGAACAGATTTTTTAATCTGCCGTCCGGGTTCTCCAATAATGCTGCCGCCAAGTGCGGGGAGTCCCATTCGCCATGGCTTGCCTTGTCTTGAATTTCTTGCGACTTGGCAAGTATTCGCTCTGCTTGTTTTGAAAATTCTTGCATACATTATTTAAGGCAAAGGGTGTGCCAAATGGTGGAATGCCGATGAAACCAAGGGAGTGGGGAGTAGGGAGTGGGGAGTGGGTGGGAAAACGTTCAGATTTGGAACGTTTTTTTGGTGCGTTGGTGTTGAATTTTGTATTTTATTTTTAATAAAAAGGGAGAAGTCCTATGCCAATACCAGTGACTACTAAAGACAGCGTGATTTATTCCGTGAATGCAAGCAAGCCGCCGGCTCCGAGTCCTCAAGAAATTATAAAACCCGCTGTGGAATTTTCCAACCGTCCGCAGATGGTGGTAGGATTCGACGTCAGCGGCAGTTCTGAAGTGATAGAGAGTACCGTTCCAAAAGTAGCGAAAATCGATACGGAAGTATAAGCCCTATTTGCTATATTAAATCCGTGTCTTGCCGTTTTTTAGCCTTCTCTGCCTTGCTTCTTGCCGGTATTGCGCATTCCGGCGAGTATTGGCATGTGGAAAAGGGGGCTAGTACTATGAAAATGTTCTCCATGCCAACCGAACCCAGGCAGGCTGCACTCGCCGGAGCCGGCATAGCAAGCCCCAGAAATGCAGGTGAAACTATGAGAAATCCGCTTGCCGGAACAACAGCTAATTCTTCGGTTTTGAGTTTTTCGCATTCGGAATTTTCGGATTTAATAGGAGCAAGCAGAATTTCAATGCTGGCAGGCTCCGCTTTCGGAAGCTGGCATTTAACCGCAGGAATAGAATCGCTAAACTACGATAAAATTCAAGGATACACGGAAGACGGCTTAACTGCGGATGGGCTTTCTTTTACGGCTGCAACCATGGCAGCACAGCTTGGAATAGCGAGAACTTTCAACTCCATGAGCACAGGATTAACGGCCCGCTATGCGAACCAAAATATAGATGATTACCATATGCAAGGAATTTTATTTGACGGCGGAGTTAAATACAATTTGCTGAAAAATTTTGCATTCGGAGCGGTTTTCAACAATTTTGGGTGGATATTTTCCGATGTAAAGGAAATTGCCCCCCTTTCCGTACAAGCCGGCGTAACAGCAAACTACGCATTGCCGCTCGGCTTTATAGGAGCACTTTCCGCAGACATATATAGACGAAACGACTCCGCCGAAGAACTTCGCACCGGCCTGGAAATCATGTTCAAAGAATTATTTTCCCTACGCTTGGGCTACCCTATCTCAGGCGAAGAAAACGATGCCCTGAGTGCCGGCTTGGCCGTTAGATTGAGCTTTATAGCCATAGAATACGCTTACCAAAACCGCTCTGCCTTGGGGGCAAACCATATTTTTGGAGTGAACCTATACTTTTAAGTTTTCTATATTCAAAAAATGGACAACAAAGCACTTCTACCGTTAAAAAATGCCTACAATGTAGCCATGAGTTTTATAGAGAGTGAGTCTATGAAAAAGAGACCCAGCCCTATAGGCTCGGTTCCGTGGAAAAATTTAAAGGATAATCTAAACTTCCTAGACAAAAAAAAATCCGACAGGGTTTTAAATTGGATAATAGAGAACTGGCCGCCGCACGCGAGCCACTCTATGCCATACCTAGACGAAAGCGAAAGAAATGCTTTTGATTCCGATGCTTATCGCTTATTGCTCCGTTCTTACAGAACAGGAATGGTTTCCGAACGGTTTATAGAAGACATAATAGTTCGCGGCGCAGACTGCGACGGTTTGCATTTTTCAAAGGATTTTCTACACAATTGCCTAGCAAAATTCTGGGAAGATTCCATGCAGGAAATTTCACAGCCGGGTATTCATTAACGGCTAGCGGCCAGTAGCTTGAGTACGGAGTACTTTATACAATGCTGCCAGAAGAATTAAATTTATCATTGAGAAGATATAAAAACAAAGTTTTTATTTACGCTTGGGAATATTTCACAAAACGCATACACGAAGAATTGCTCCGTTCCGTTCTTGAAGAGTCTCAATTTTTTTATGTAGAAATATATTTCAATAATATCCAGCAGGAACTTACGATTCGCAACGACCGCGCGAAATTTTGGGACACATTTTTCGAAATGCTCTCAATGCAAAAACGGCATAGCGATTTGTGCGGTTTTTTAAAAAATAACGAGGGAATAGCCCTTTTGTTCGTAAATTCGGTTTCAAACACCAAAGAGAGCAATCCCGCATGGAATAGATTCTGCAATGAGATAAAGGCCAAAACCTCTTTTGATATGCAGCAATGGAATGGAATAGTTTACGCAGAATATCCGCCTAAGGAATTTTTTTTGAACTAGCCGCTAATCATGAAAATTCTACTGCTATCCTCTGTTTATCCGCGTTTTGAAGCAGATCAGGAAGTTCCTTGGTTGCGTGCTTCCGTCTTGTTTTTGAAAAATGCCGGGTGTGAAATTGCCGTTGCAGCGCCCTCGCACAGGGGGCTTAAAAGCCATGAGATAGACGGAGTTAAGGTACATAGGTTCAGGTACGCACCGGCAAAACTGGAATTTTTAACACACGATGAGGGTGCACCGTCTAAGATGGCAAAAAATCCTCTGTTGCAGCTTTTGGCTATCCCTTATATAATCATAGGTTCATTTTTTACGCTCAAAATTTGCCTGAAATTCAAACCGCAGATAATACATGTTCATTGGCCTTTCCCGCACGGATTTATGGCTTTCTTTGCAAAAATATTTTACAAAGCACCTATAATTTTGAATTTTTACGGAGCGGAACTTTTACTTATGCGTAAGAAAAAGTGGATTAAGCCGTTCCTGAAATTTTTTATAAAACACGCAAATCAGGTTATTGCAATCAGCGGTTTTACGGCAAAAAGAGTTGAGGAAATTTATCCGCGCAAAATTGAAATTCTCCCGTACGGAACTACGTTTCTTAATTCCTGTGCAGCAGAAGAAAATCCAAAGGGCGAGGTATATAGAATTCTTTTTGTCGGCAGGCATATTGAGAGAAAGGGTCTTGAATATCTCATTAAAGCGGCGGCAATGCTGAATAGCGATAAATTTCAAGTTCGCATAGCCGGCACCGGAGATTTAACGGAAAAATTAAAGGAATTGGCAGAAAAAGAGGCTCCTAAACAGGTTTTATTTTTGGGCAAACTCCCTAAAGAGGAACTCGCAAAAGAATATCAAAATGCGAACTGTTTTGTTTTGCCCGCCATTGTGGATTCCAAAGGCGATACCGAGGGCCTAGGCGTAGTTTTGATAGAAGCGGCGGAATACGGTGTGCCGGTAATAGCAAGCGATGTCGGCGGAATTCCCGATATTGTTATAGATAGGAAAACAGGTCTCCTTGTCCCGGAAAAAAATTCAGAGGCCATGGCTGCGGCAATAAAAGAACTCTCCGAAAACGAGGCTTTGCAAAAATTCCTTGTTCTAGGCGCAATCGAACATATAAAACAGCATTTTGAATGGGATGCAATCATTAAAAGGCAGGTGGAATTGTACAATGCTGAATTACGCTGAAACGCATTTTAAATTTCCGGTTTCAAGGCTTTATCGCAAAGAGCCTGTGATATTAATAGATGCGCCTTTTCAAATTTGCCCGGGACTCCCCTGCCCCGTTTGGCTGATAATCAGAAAGGCGAATCAGTTCCCGGTTTGCATAAACGAGGTTTACGGCGAATGGAAAAATGCAGACGGGCAAAGCATTTCTTTTAAATTGCCTGTTGAAAAACAATTTGACAAATCATTTCATTTTGAGGAACTGGACTTTGAAAAACCTGAAAACAGCACCGGTATATGGATGCTGAAAATTTTTATCAAATACAGGATAGACAAAAAAAATAAAACCTGCGAAAGATGGAACTACCCTTTTTTGCAGCCCAAGCCATTGATAATAAATTTCCTGAAAGAGCTTCCGCCCAAACCGAGTGGCTGGCTCGCAGGCGAAACGCATTGCCATTCAAGCTATACCCTGGATTCCGTAGAGTTCGGAGCGGCTCCTGCCGTTTTGCAAAAAGCCGCAAAATCCGTCGGGTTGGATTTTGTTTGCATAACAGACCATTCTTATGATTTAATCAGCGAAAAAAAATTCCAAAAGATGAAAAATGAAATTGCCGGTGCAGAGACGGATAATTATCCGTCTTTACATGCCGGCGAAGAGATTTCGTGCGGGAATTCAAAAAATGAAAATGTGCATTTGTTGGCATTCGGCAACGAGAATTATGTAGAGGGGCATGGAGACGGAGGCCGCAGGTGGTGGAACACGGACCCTGATTTGCCTATTCAAAAGGCCATTGAAAAAAGCGGGGTTTTCTGTTTTGCGGCACACCCGAAGTTGCAAATGCTCTTTGCGGAAAAGCTGCTCTTAAAGAGAGGGCATTGGAGCTACAGAGATTTAACGGAAAACAGAATAAGCGGTATTGAGTTTTGGAATGGATTTAGAGGAAAGGATTTTTATGAAGGTCGTGAGCTTTGGGTTAAATGCTTGCTCTCAGGGCATAAACTTTTGCCGCTCGGCGGAAACGATGCCCACGGCGATTTGAACAGCTACACAGCCGTTAAACAGCCTCTTTGGAGCCTGAAGCACAACAACGAGCATATATTCGGGCAAGTGAGAACGGTTATTCCGGATACCGGCAAAACCCCATTCAGCGAACTCCCGGAAAACCTATACATCACAGACGGCCCGGCTTTATGGCTTGAAAAGGAGAGCGGCGGCAAATTCATTCTTCATGCGAGAAGCACGGAGGATTTCGGCAAATTTTTGAGCATAACGATTTTCAGAGGCGAGGAAGGTGCGGAAAAGATTGAGCAGATGAAAATAGATGATTCTTTATCTTTTGATTTTGAGGCCCGCTCGCACACCGCCCTTTATATAAGGGCCGAATGCGAAACGAGCATGGGTAAATTTGCGATGACAGCAGCTATCTGACAACTACTTTAACAATCTGCTTTGCCGCACCGGATTGAACAACGGCGTAGTAAAGGCCTTGTCTCTGCTTTTCCAAGCTTACTGTGCTTGCTCCGGCAGCAACTTTCTGCGTTAATACGCTTTTGCCGTTGGCATCAAAGAGGGATACTGTTGCGTCTTTGGCAGAGGTGATTTGCAAGCCACGGGCAAAAGGAACAACGGTTAAGCCGACGTAGATAGGCGCGTTGAGCACGGGAGTACTGCCGCCAATGGTACCGGTGGTTATGGCTATGCTTGCATCCGGTTGGGTAGTTGCAACCGGATCGCCACTAGGAGTTAGGCAAACAACATCGGCTATCATAAGATTGGAGCCGCTCTGTTTATCGTCAAAACCCCAAGATATTTGAATTACTTGGCTTAAATCAACCGATGTGACAGTAGTGTTTGTGCATTTTGCACCATTCCAAGTATTTGCCAGCGGTAGAGTAGTTAAATTTATGGTTTCATTTCTCCAAGAGGAGGTACTTGCAGTGGTTATCTTTTTGCCCCATTTGTTGGAACCATCACTACCGCCAGTACCGCAAAGACTACTATTAAATTCTACCACAAACTGGTGCGCATCACCTTTATACCAGTAGGATAATCCTTCTGTGCAATCGGAAATTTTCTTTGTTGAACTAGCACTAGCATTTTTTATGCCTAAAAATGCTCCTTGATAGAGAGGCTCGGTTCCATTATTAGGGTCAAAGGTAACGCCTTTGAGTTTTGCTACTCCTTCATCAAATACCAATATTCCGTAATCGTCATTAGGATTGCTAATAACGGGTTCAGGCCCCTTATCATCAGCAGCTTTAGGGAATATATAAGCCATAATGTAATCTCCCCAAGCGGTTTCTGCATTTGTAGCAGTCTTGCCACCATATGCAAATACCTTATAACCATAATCGCTACCAGGTGGAGGTGGTGGTGGAGGTGGCACTGAACCGCCTGTTAGGCAAACAACATTGTCCAATGTCAAATTCACACCAGTACCTGCAGTTTTTAATGTCCAAGAAAGTCTATTTACATCCTCTAAATCAAAAGGAGGGACTGTTCCCCAAGTAGAAGCTAAATCTTCCAAAGTAACGGTTGTAACGCCAGTTAAGCTAGCTTTTGCAGGTAAACTTTTGACATAATGACCAGCTTCACTTGAATTAATGCTTGCCATTTCCACAGCAAATTCTACAGCAGTTCCGCTTTGATATTGAAAAGAAAAACCTCCCGTACATTCCGTGATACTGCGTGTTCCTGCACCCTCGTCGTCAATTGCAAGTGCCGCGCCTGAACTAGCAACAATATTACAATTCTTCAACACGGCAGTTTCAGTTTCATATATTTCAGGACCACCATAACCATTGTCCACGAAATCGCAATAGGTACCAAAAGCGTTAGGATAAGCATAAGCCATTGGATACGTATCAAAAGCTGTTGGATCTCCTTCGAAATCCGCTATTGTAAAATCCGCCATAGCGTTGCCTGCCATGAGACCCAGTGCGGCAAAACCGCACAATAATTTTTTTTGCATAAAAACTCCACTGTGAAAGAAACTTATATCTAAAATATATAAAAAAATGACAAAACGGTGAAAAAAGTGAAAAAAAGGTAATTTTTTTAGGGTAAAGACCGGTCACTATAAAATCTTTCGTGCGAAATTTGGCTTTTGAATGTTATGGAATCGCCGGTTTCGGGGTTTTGCATACCGTGAATGCCTAATTTTAGCTCATATTCCAAACAAGGAATGCCGTTTTCAAGGTTTAAAGCCACATTATAGCGATTTTGGTATAGAGCCTCCTTCGGGGCATAACTCTTAAAAGGCATACCGCTCTTAACGCTATTAACATGCTGCTCCCATATAAAATAGGGAAAAAGCTCCTTTTCCTGCAAAAAAACCGTATATTCAAGGCATTTTTTTCCGTCTATGTTCCTTATACCCTTCGTTAGCACGGAATCTATTTGAGCATTCGGCATCACAGGCAAACGACCCTGAGCTGCAAGCATCTCCGTTACATTTGCATTCATCGGAATTTCGCCCAAAAGCAAATGAGTTATCTCCCAACGCCGCCTCTCTAAGCGATCCAAATCTATTTGGCGAGTCATTCGGCTTATTTGCCTCCTCCACCTATCCGGTATGGAAATTTTTGCCACCACTGCGGAATCGAAATTTTCATAGCCGTTTATATCGTTAACCCTCAGACCCTGCGCGGTTAGTTTTAAATTCGGAGTTCGGTAAGCAAGCTCGCCCGGGTAGGACTTTTTTAAATAACCTTCGGAAGCATCGGAAACATATGCTCTATTCAAGTAAAGCATATCCCCGTCTTGGCTATATTCGTTTGTAAAATATATCTTGGTTATTGTGCCGATTTGCTCCAGCTCGCCATCCATTGTAGCATAATGGCTCTGGGCAAAAATATCAACTTTTACAGGAGCAGCCAAGTTGTAAGCTATGGTAACGGTTTTTTCGCCTGTGCAGGAAATTAAGAAGAATGCGAATATTAGGATAAGTTGAGAGTTGAGAGTTGAGAGTTGAGAGTTGTTCATTTTACCAGTTCCATTTTTTTCTCTGCTATAATGGAATCTCCTACGGCGAAGGCTATGCGGTAAGTGCCGGGGGTGGAGGTTCGCAGAATTTCCCTTGCGGTTAAGGGTTTGGAATCGGGGCCTTTTAATACGGCTTTCACATCGGTGTTTTTAACCGGTTGGGAGCGTTTGAATAAAATACGGTCCGACTCGCCTTGATAAACTCTCAACTCAATCTCTACCGATTTAAATTTCTTATTGCCGTTGTCCAATTGGATAACTATCACATCGTTTGCTTTGAACTGAGAAGTCGTATCTGCCACAACCTTTGCCGTGGCATTATATTCATGGCCCAAAACAACTTTTGGCTCGGACTCAATGGCATCGCAGCCGATTAAAACAGCAAAAAGAGCGATGAAAATAAAATAACGCATATATTAAATATAGTAAAAAATATGCCCCATTTTTTCCTTTTTCGCCTTTAAATATTTTCTATTAAAGGAATTAGGTTCTATCTCAATGGGAATTCTCTTTGTAACTTTAATGCCGTAAAATTCCAGTTCGGATATTTTTTTAGGATTATTGGTGAGCAAATTCACCGCTTTTATGCGAAGGTCTTTGAGAATTTGCGCCGCAAAAGCGTAATTTCTGTGGTCTGCGGCAAAGCCGAGTTTTAAATTGGAATCTACGGTATCCAATCCCTGCTCCTGCAATTCATAAGCCTTTAACTTGTTCGCAAGCCCTATTCCCCTGCCCTCTTGCCCCCGCATGTAAATTAAAACCCCGCCGTGCTTGGATATGTATTTCATCGAAAATTCCAACTGCTCGCCGCAATCGCACTTTAAGGAATGGAATACATCGCCGGTAAGGCATTCGCTGTGGATGCGTACATTTTTGCCGGCCCCCGCCATTAACGCAACATACTCCTCCCCGTTAATCATATTCCTGTACGCAAAAGTCCGAAAATCACCGTATTTCGTTGGAACCACCGGCGCGGCAACACGTTCCACAAGTTTTTCATTTGCCAAACGCCAATCTATTATTTCCTGAACGGTTATCAGAGTCAATTTGTGTTTTTTTGCAATTCTCTTCAACTGAGGCATCCTCGCCATTGTGCCCTTTGGATTTAGAATTTCGCATAAAACGCCCGCTTGCGGCAGTTTTGCCATGCGGCAAAGGTCTATCACAGCCTCAGTGTGCCCCTCCCGTTCCATGGATCCGCCCTTTTTCGCTTTTAATGGAAACACATGGCCGGGAGAGACAAAATCGTTTGCATTTTTTGAAAAATCCGCAAGCGTACGGCAGGTTAAGGCACGTTCGGCAGCGGAGATTCCGGTTGTGGTGCCACAGCGGGCCTCAACCGAAACGGTGAAGGCTGTTTCAAAGCGGCTTGTGTTGCGCATTGTTTGCATGGGCAGGCATAATTGTTCAACACGGGCTTCACTTAACGGGGCGCATACAAGACCTCTGCCGTGTGTTATCATGAAGTTTATATGTTCTTCTCTGCAAAGAGAAGCTGCACAAACAAAATCGCCCTCGCTCTCGCGGTTTTCGCTATCGGCAATTATTAGAATTTTGCCTTTCTTAAATTCGGACAATGCTTTTGAAATGTTGTTCAAAATTCCACTCCCCTATCTTCGCCTTTCGCATAGCTGCCCAGCAAAATTACATCTGCCACCGTCTTTAGTTCTTGCAGAGCCAATTCAACATTTTTTTGCAAAGGGTTGCCCGCAAAATCAGCGTAAAAAACATATTCCCAAGGGCTTCCGCTTTTAGGGCGGCTCTCTATGCGAACCAAATCCACATCATATTTTGCAAAACAGCCAAGGCAGGCATACAAAGCACCGGGTGCGCTTTTTCTCACAATAAATGCTATTGAAGTTTTTGTGTGCAAAACCGGGTCAACGGGAATGGCTTCTTTTTGAATGGCAAAAAATCTTGTTGAATTTGCACCCGGGAAATTAGCAAGCGGATTTTTCAAAACTTCCAGCCCATAAAATTCCGCCGCAAAAGCAGAGGCTATTCCTCCCACACCGCTCAACTGTCTCTTTGCAATTCTCTCAACAGAGCCGGCCGTATCAAAAAAAGGTTTTTTCTCTATTTGCGGGTTGCTTTCAAAAAACTCGGAACACTGTTCCAGAGCTTGGGGGTGAGAGATGACCTTGGCTAAGGTTTCGATTTTTTCGCCTTTTAAGGCTATTAGGCAGTGGTCTATTTGCAGTTTAAGCTCTTTTACTATAGGCAATCTGTATTTTAACAGTAAATCGTAATTTTCCAAAACAGAACCTGCGGTGGAATTTTCTATCGGAATAACCGCATAATTGACTTCGCCGCTTTGCACCATTTTGTGCAATTCTTCAAAAGTATCTGCCGGAATGGTTTCTATATCCTTCCCGAATAGATGAAGTGCTGCGCTCTCGCTGTACGCACCGTGCCGGCCTTGGAATACTATTTTCATTGCGGGGTAATGTAGAAAACGCCGATTAACTTTAACATTTTTCGCACACGCCTGAAATTCTTATAGCATATTGTATTTGTTTAAATTTGGCTTTTACGGCGGTTGAGTTTATGACTTTTTCGAGATTTTCAATTTGTATTTCGCAAATAGTGCCGCATTTTTCGCAGGTTATATGTTGATGATGCTTTTTTGCTTTTTGGGCCTCGTAATGTATATGCCCGTGTCCAAAATCAACGGAATTCAAAATGCCGGCTTCTTTCATGGAGGCAAGCGTTCTATAAATCGTGGCACGGCTTATGTTTATTCCGCGGTTGTGCATTTGCGAGGTAAGCTCATCAGCGGAAAAATGCCACGTAGCGGATATCGCTTCTTTTAAAACAATCTCGCGCGGCTTTGTATATAACAAACCTTTGGATTTCAAAAAATCCCTATAAATTTTGATGGCCTTTCCCAACTCCATAAGAAGGAAATATAAAAAAATCTATATTAAGGCGACGGGTGGCGGGTTGCCGCTATGTGTTGAGGCATAGAGGAAAGTCCGGGCATCATAGAGCAAAGTGCCGGCTAACGGCCGGGATCGGTAACGGTATGGATAGCGCAACAGAAAACAAACCGCCTGCTCCTAAAACGCGCAGGTAAGGGTGAAAAGGCGAGGTAAAAGCTCACCGCGTCTTTGGCAACAAAGGCGGCAGTGCAAGCCCCACTTGATGCAAGACCAAACAGAAATGAATGCGTTGCTCGCGCACCGCTTTGCGGCATTTCGGGTAGGTCGCTAGAAGCTATTGGCAACAATGGCTCAAGAGAAATGGTAGCCGCGCTTAAACGCGAACAGAACCCGGCTTATAGCCACCCGTTTTTTTACAACCCGCCCTTCATCGCATTCTTCAACCTAGCCAGCACATCGCTTTTTTTAACGGCTGCTGCTGCCGGTTTTTTCGGAATGTTTTGGTTTTGAATTGCCTGCTTTTGAGCCTTGCCGGAGAAACGAGCCTTTAAGTCTGCTAACGTTGCCGCTTTGGGCGGTGCTTTTTGAGGAATATTTTTGCTGCCAACTCTGCGCTCGTTTTCTTGTTTCATGGAAAGCGAAATGCGTTTGTTGGGAGCGTCAACGGAAACAACTCTCACCTTAACCACATCGCCGAGGGTTAAAAACGTTTTTGCATCTTTTACAAAATTTTCGCTCATTTCGGAAATGTGCAACAAACCGTCTTGATGAACTCCTATATCAACAAAAGCACCGAAGTTTGTCACATTGCTCACAACGCCCTCCAGCCAACTGCCGGTTATCAAATCCTGCATTGTTTTGATTTTCGGATTGAACTTGGCATAGTGGAATTCCTTGCGAGGGTCGCGACCGGGTTTCTCCAATTCCGCCAAAATATCTTCAACCGTATTTTTGCCGATTCCGTTTTCCGAGTCTATAAAATCGCTTACGGAAAGGGAATGCAAAACGGTTGCATTGCCTATAAGTTCATTTAACGGAGAACCGGCTTTTTCCGCAATTTTCTCTACCAAGCCGTAATTTTCCGGATGAACTGCGCTGTTGTCCAAGGGATTTTCCGCACCGTGAATACGCAAGAATCCCGCGGCCTGCTCAAATGCCTTTTGCCCAAAGCCTTTAACTTCTTTTAATTTTTCGCGGCTTGCAAATGCGCCATGCTCGTCTCTATGCTTAACTATGCCTTCTGCCAAATTTTTATTAACGCCGGAAACATAGCCGAGCAATGCGGTGCTTGCGCTGTTTAAATCCACGCCGACTTTGTTCACGCAACTTTCCACAACTTCGTCCAGCCGCTTTTGAAGTTCCTTTTGGTTTACGTCGTGCTGATACTGCCCAACACCTATGGCTTTTGCTTCTACCTTTACCAACTCCGCCAAAGGATCTTGCAAGCGGCGGCCTATGGAAATCGCGCCCCTTGTTGTCACGTCTTCTTTTGGAAACTCCTTTATGGCCAACTCGCTTGCGCTGTAAACGGATGCACCGGATTCATTCACAATAACGCCAACAGGACGTTCGCCGTGTTTGTTTTTCAGCCTGGCTGAAATCTCCTTAACAAAATCGTCTGTTTCGCGGCTCGCTGTGCCATTGCCTATGGAAATCAGGTCTATATCGTATTTTTCAACGAGTTCCGCCAAGTATGCGGCGGCCTTTGAAACCTCTCTCTGCGGCTCCAACGGATATACTACGCCGTGGTCCAAGAACTTGCCGTTAGGATCCAAAACGGCTACCTTTATTCCGCTCTTAAAGCCGGGGTCCAAAGCCAAAACAGACTTATGGCCCGCAGGCGGCGCAAGCAAAATATCCGCTAAATTTTTGGTGAAAACCTTAAAGGCCTCTTGCTCTGCGGCTTCTTTCAACAAAAGCCTAACCTCGCTTTCCAAGCTCGGTTTTAGCAAACGTTCCCAAGAGTCTCTGCACATGGCTTCCAAGTGCTGTTTCCAAACACCGTCCCTTTTAATAACTTTTTCGCAAAGATAACCTATCAAAGCCTCGTCCGGAACCTCTATGGACAAACGCAGAACCTTTTCTTTTTCGCCACGCCGCATCGCAAGCATTCTGTGGCTCGGTATTGCACCTAGCGGCTCCGTGAAATCATAGTAGTTTTTGAACTTGCTATCCTTGCCCTCAAATTCCTTTTTAACCTTGGAAACCATTTTGCCCTGCTTCTCAATTTGAATGCGCAGGTACTGGCGAAACTCTGTGTTGTCCGCAACATCTTCCGCCAAAATATCCAAGGCGAACTTGATTGCGGCGGCTGGGTCTGCAACGCCTTTTTCTTCCGAGAGAAAGGCCATAGCGATTGTCTCTGCGGAGTTGGATGTTTCCTCTTGTTCCCATATGATTTTAGCGAGCGGTTCCATGCCCTTGTCTTTTGCGATTGTGGCACGTGTGCTGCGCTTGGGTTTATACGGAGCGTAAATATCTTCCAGCAGATTTTTATCGCGGCAAGCATCAATTTGAGCTTTTAACTCAGGAGTTAGCTTGCCAAGCTCCTCAATGGTTTTTAAAACCGTTTCCTTGCGCTCCGAAAGCTCCGTTAAAGATTCCTTTCTGTGCTGAATATCGCGCAACTGGGTTTCGTCCAGATTATCGGTTTGGTCTTTGCGATAGCGGGCTATAAACGGCACAGTGCCGCCTTCTTCCATAAATTTTAAAGCCGCCTTAACGCGATGCTCTTCAATTTTCAATTCTTCGGCTATTATGCTTGAGAATACCATGATACCTTTCCTTTTATTCTGGAACAAAATATACAAATGTTGTTGCCGTTGTTGTCGTTATCGTTGCCGTATGTAGAGGCGGATAATTATCCGTCTCTACAACAACGACATACGATGGCAACAACGTTATTCAATCGTAATCAATGTTATTGAATGCGCCGGGAATGTTATCGCAGTGCCATCCTTTATGTCTTGTATAGGTGCCTTTGTCGGTTCAACCTTGATCACCTTGCCGGCCGTTTGTCCTTTTGGAGCAACCAAAACCTCAATATTTGCCTTGCCTGCAAAGCCGGGTATTTTGATTGCTCCCTTGAAAGCGGTGTAAGGATTTTTATTTATCACCAACATCGCTTTCTTTTTGCCGTTGACCGCCAAATAAGTGGTTAAATCGGTGTTGCCGCTTTTGCTCTCAACGAGCTTGCCCCTTATTCCATCGCTTGCCATTCGGAAAGCGTAATAACTTGGTCTGGGTTTGTTGCCGCCAATCTGGTCGTCATAGGAGCGGGAAAGATAGCCGTAATCGCCGCCTTCCGGAGTGACATCGTTGTGAATGTCCCAGTATTGAGCGGAGCCGGTGTTCAATTTAGCAAGCATACCGAGGTAATCGGCTACAAACAAGCCGTTTATCAAAGATATGGATTGCGGCCCCGGATTGAAATCAACCGAATTCCATTCCGTTAGCCAAATCTCCAAATCTTTTTTCGAAAGTTTTTTAACGGTCTCCCTTACGCGAGCATAAATGCCTTCCAGAGTTTGCGGGGAAGCTAGCAGAGCAAAGTCGTTTTCTTCGCCGAAATGCTGCGGGTAGTGGTGAATAATCAAAGCATCTGCAACATCTGCCGTGTATTTCAGAACATTTTCATTCCACTCGCCATCCAACACGCCTAAAACGCCAATCTTAATTTTCGAGTCAACCTTTTTCATAGCAGCAATAAAGTCTCTAGCCCGTTTGCCGTAAGCATGGCCCTTATCCGCACCGTATTTTGCGTATTGAGCATGCCAATCGCCGTAAAGCTCGTTGCCCAGTTCCCAGTAAATTACATTGGCTTTCTTGGTTATATTGGTGTGCTTAACCCAGTCTGCCGCTTCTTCCGGAGTGCCGGTGCCGAAATTAACGGTGAACATGGGCGTCGTTCCGGTTTCCTTGCACCAGTCGAGGAATTCATCGGTATCCACCATCCAGTCCTTGTTTTCCAAAACCACTTTCCAATGGTCATCGTCTGCACGTAAACCTCCCGGATAGCGAACAACGCCGTGGTTAATGCGCTTAACCTGGGTTTTGGTTTCGGGCTTTAGCAAATCGCCGTCCCACAATGCAGCGTTGATGCCGAATATGGCGGGAGAAATAGACGGATTTATAACCTTGCTCAAATCACCTGTAATTGTCAAATCGGCAATTTCAGGAACTTTTGGGCGCGGCAATTCGCGCAAATTTGTGAGCTTAACATTGTCAATTTGGAAAGAACCCTCAGAACCTTCGCCGCTCGGCTTAAAGTCCAAAACCTTTATGCCGTCCAAGTCCAGAACGCCGTTCTGCTTGGCATCTTCAGGCTGGTAATACGGAAATTTGTTAAAGGAGCGCAAGGGAACAAACAAGGTGTGGCGACCTTTCGGAGCACCGGTGGAACTAACGAAAATTTCCTTGTCGCGATCGCCTATCTGAACGGTTATGCCTTGCCAAGCCTTTTCCGAGTAAACATCAAACACCAAAGCCCAATGCTTTGTCCAGTCATTAAGTCCTTTTGGGGCTTTTTGCTTTTCAAAATCATATACAATGTCCACCCAATCGTTCATAAGATAGTTGGTTACAATCAAAGATTTGCCGTCAAGATTGCCTTTGTCTATTTTGATTGAAACTTTTGATTTCGGACCGTTAGAAGGTTCAAAAACCGGATTGTTTTCAAAGTCATGTATAACCATGTCAGGCGTATTGCTCTTGAATGTATCCCATTTCATGTCCGGGTCAACCCAGTCTATGTTCTCGGTAAATGTGATTTGGTCAACATAGATGGTAACAGGGTCGTCTTGGCGGCCATCTCTTTTGTTTTCGGATTTGCCAACTGAGAAGCGAATTTCCTGGATTTTATTCCACTGAACATTCTTGGTAACTTCTGCCTGTTTGGAAGCATCCCACGCTTTGCCGGCATCAGGGAATTTTTTAAGAGGGACTTTTACCAACTTCCAATCCTTTGTAAGGGTTTGCCCTTCTACCCAATCCTGCAAATTGGTTCTGGTTTGGCTTTTAATATCGCCGCCCTGGTTATCCAGCACACCGAAATAAACCTTTTCGCCACCATGTTTGCCCTTTGCCCAAAAATATATGCCGCCGGTGTTTCTGACTTTGGAAAGGTCCATGAATTTGCCTTCGCCAAGGGAAAAGGATGTGCCGGAATAATCGTTATCGTCCATATAAAGCGCAATCACATTGGAGTTGCCGGGCGTTTTAGAAGGCTGTTCCTTATATGCGGTCAAACCACCGTAAACATAGCCAAAGCCTTTAAATCCGTTATCGTAGAAGATACCGTTAGGCAGTGCTTTTGCCTTGCCATCCAGCTTGGCAGGGTCTTTCGGGCCGTCTATGATTTCATCTTTTTCGTCCCAATAAACAATTTTCGGTTTTGGTTTTGCAATCGGCACGGAGCCTTTCACAATTTCAACATTATCAACCCACACTTGGAAGCCATTTGGATTTGTGCCCTTATCTACGGAAATACGGAAGGAATAAACTTTACTCCAGTCTATTCTGGCGGGTAATTCCGCCTTTTTCGTATCGTCCCAGTACAAGCCTCTATCGGGGAAATCAGCAAGCGGAATCTTTACATGCTGCCAATCCTTTGTGATTTGCACATATTTATTCAACGACAATTTAACCTGGGTTTCCTTGCCATCGCTCACTTTTTCATCTAAAAAGCCAAAAAGCGCTTGTTCACCGCCAACTGCGCCTTTAATATCAAACTCAACCGCACCGTCCAGCAAATACTTGCTCAGATCAAAAACTTCGTTATTAAGGCAAATACTTGCCCCGGAATAATCATTAGGGTCCAAACTGATTTTGAGCGAAACGTTGGACTTGAACCCCTGAGCTTTGTCTAAGGCTACCGTAGAGCCTTTTCCGCCATAAGAGTAATCAAAACCGCCTTGCCTATATTGTTCATCGAAGAACTTATATACAGGTGTGCGGCCTTGTTGGCGTTGGGCAAAAGCCACCGTGGCAAGGGCTAGGAACAGAAAGAGGGCTATTCGGCGAATCATGGGCAAACTCCTATTTTTTAAAACGCTATGGTTTTAATATAGTAAACGCTGGTTTATTCGCTTGGGGAGTGGCTAGTAGGAAGTTTTTCTACTCCCTACTCCCCACTCCCTACTCCCTAAAATCAGTTAATCATCACTTACTCACTGTTGTCCGGTAAAAAAATAAATTATTTAAAAAATAGGTATAACGGCGAGAAAACGGAATTTTTTCGCCAGTTCCCCAAAGCAAGCCCCCCTCAATCGAAAAGCGTAGGCGGTGCATGCGCCCTGTTTTGCTTTGAGAGCATTTTTGACAATGCTCTCTCCGGCTCCGCCAGTTCAGTACGCAGTTTGATAATTTTTTAGATTCTGCGGTTAAGCATTTTCCGCAAGAGTCATTTGGTTTAGATGATAAGCTGTAGATCATCATAGCAGATTTGCCCAAAAATCAGAACCCATACCCCAAACCCTATACCCCATACCCAAACATTAAGTTAGCCATTATTTCCTACACATCATAAAAATCAATATCCCGACGTAGATGATTTGGCGTGGGTTGGGGGCACCTCTTTATTTTCTATCTTCCCTGATATGGACAGGTTGGACAAGAAAATATTTTGGCTATCTACCGTGGTAGAAAAATATGCCAAAAGCAGGAATAAGAGCAGGGCGCAGGCATTTCAAGAAATATCCGCTTCCGGTTCTTTTGATTTTATAGAAAAGCATTATAACGTTGAACATTTGCTTTCTTTTGAAGATGTTATAGAAGATATTAACGGCATTAACGCAAAAATGGCTATTTGAAATGAAACTTTACCACGGAACGAATTGCCATATAAAAAACATTGATTTATCAAAATGCCGTCCTTATAAAGATTTTGGAAAAGGGTTCTACCTAACCGAGCTGAAACAGCAGGCAAAGGAATGGGCTGGCGAGTGAGTATGAGTTATAAACATTTTACGGAAAATGAATTGCAAGAAAATAAGTTTGAATACTTGAAATCCTTTCTCGTTGCAGGAGTTGTTCAGATTATTGCAGAGGAAGAGCATTTAGACATAAAAGAATCTTTTGCAAAGTTCTACAATTCCTCAATAGCTGAGAAGTTGGAAAATAAAAAAACCGGTCTTTATTTGGAAAGCCCAGCGTATATATATGAATTGTACAAGGGGTGATGGAAGTAAATCCATACCCCAAACCCTATACCCCATACCCAAACATTAAGTTAACCATTACTTTCTACTCTTGAACATCATAAAAATCAATATTTCGCCGTAAATGATTTGGCGTGGGTTGGGGGCGATTAAACAAACGCTTTCAAATCAAAAGCATTTAAAACCGTATTCTGTTGAAGTACGTCTAATTTCCATTGAATATCTGAAATTTTGCTCATGGCATAAAGAATGTCGCACGTTGTTTAGCCAATTTATAAGCCTTACGTTGTGCTAGAATTTCTCTCTTAGGAGCCGGTTTCAAATTTCTCATAGCTCTATCAAAACGACGGGCATCGTTGCCAGTCAAAATTGGAGTTTCCGCTATTGGTCTTGCCATATTTTACCTCTATTTATAGAATATAGTAAACGTGATTTACTCTCTATTCGGCGTAATACTTAGGTTTGTTGTTGTAATATTTGCTGCCATTTACATTGTAATTCAAATTCTCTGCCATCCAGATTTGGGTGCCGATTTTGATGGTTTTATATTTTTTGCCATCTCTTGGGTCGATAAAAGAGTCTTTTAGAGAATTGCTTTGCTCTGCGGTATTACTTATGTTTTTCAATTCAAGCATTTTTAAATTTCCATTTTCAAAAAAACTCCTTTTTCCCGCTGGTTCTTTTTATTTGTCGCTTGCTTGTGCTAGCGATGGACTTTTAAAAATCAATATTCCACCGATGATGATTTTCATTTATATATTTCTTTCAAAAAATCTTCACCAAA
>LIUH01000161.1:0-265 GCA_001462225.1 Fibrobacteria bacterium GUT31
TCGAAAAAATCAATAGCTCCGGCAGTAACCTATTAGGGATCATCAATGACATCTTAGACATGTCAAAAATTGAAACAGGCAAATTGGAACTCAGTCCCATAGAATACGATATGCCGAGCCTTATCAACGATGCTATACAGCTTAACATAGTCCGTATCGGCCAAAAGCCGATTGAGTTCGTATTGGATGTAAATGAGAATCTGCCATCAAGACTTTACGGCGACGAACTCCGGTTAAAACAGATTTTGAACAATTTATTGAGCAA
>LIUH01000161.1:413-856 GCA_001462225.1 Fibrobacteria bacterium GUT31
AATTTATTGAGCAACGCCATCAAATACACCGAGAAAGGCCGAGTAAAACTTTCGGTAGATCATTCCCTGCAGGGTGAAGACATAATGCTGCGCTTTGTTGTTGAAGACACGGGGCAGGGCATGAAACTCGAAGACCAGGAACGATTGTTTTCAGAGTATTTACGTTTTAACGCCAAAGCAAACCGCACCACCGAAGGAACGGGACTTGGGCTGAACATAACAAAAAAACTTGTGGAAATGATGGATGGCACAATTAAGGTGCAGAGCGAGTATGGCAAAGGCAGCGTGTTTACAGTAACGGTGAAGCAGAAGGCGGTGGAGTGCGCTGCAATCGGAACGGAACTTGCACAAAGGCTGCGTAACTTTACGTTTACGAGTGATAAACGGTCTGCCAAACTGCAAATTAACCGCAATCCCATGCCCTACGGAAGCGTGCTGGTGGT
>LIUH01000161.1:1163-1861 GCA_001462225.1 Fibrobacteria bacterium GUT31
ATGCCCAAGATGGACGGCATAGAAACCACCGAAAAAATCCGCAACCTTGGATATAAAGGTGTGATAATTGCATTGACAGCTAACGCACTTGTCGGCAACGATGAGATGTTCTTGCAGCATGGTTTTGACGGATTTATTCCCAAGCCGATTGATGCCATTCACCTAAACGATGTGTTGAACAAATTTGTCCGCGACAGGCATCCAGAGGAAGCGAAAAAATACAAGCCGGAAATGACAGTGATACAGACAACGAATGAAACAAGGGCTAAATTGCTAAAAATTTTCTGCCGCGATGCGGAAAAGGCAATCGGCACTCTGCGTGAGGCAATCAAGGGCAGCGACATGAAACTGTTCACGACCACCGCACACGCCATGAAATCTGCACTCGCAAATGTCGGTGAAGCAGAAAAGTCTAAACTGGCGGCGGCATTGGAAAAAGCGGGCATTGATGGTGACAGGGATTTTATTGCTGCCAACACGGAAGATTTTATAAAAACGCTTGAAGCTCTGATAAAAGAATTAAGACCAGCCCAAGCAGCAACAGCAGACGTGACAGAAGACATTGCGTATCTTAGAGAGCAGTTGCAAATTATCAAAACAGCTTGCGAAGATTATGATGATACTGCCGCCTACGCCGCACTAGACCGCCTGAAAGAAAAACCGTGGAAACCGGAAACTGCCGAGGCTCTTGAAAAAAT
>LIUH01000161.1:1998-3804 GCA_001462225.1 Fibrobacteria bacterium GUT31
TTGAAAAAATCCGCGATGCGCTGTTTTTGCATAGTGATTTTGATGGGGCGGCAAAACAAACCGAAGTAATTATATGCGAATAACAATACTTTTTGCTATGATGCTTATCATATATACCAATGCGGTAGCATACACTTCTATTGACTTTATTCCCGGCGTTACCAGTGAAGAAATTAAAACCGTTGAAAAACTTCGCAAAAAATATGCTCTTTTTACGTTCGGCGCATTACAAAGCACAGAGGCCTTTTATGACAAAAGCGGCGAGGTAAGAGGGTATTCCGCCCTCTTGTGCGAATGGCTCACCGAATTATTCGGCATAAAATTTGTTCCCAAGATTTATGAATGGGACGATTTATTTCCGGTGCTTAAAGCGGATTTCACAGGTGATTTGACCGCTACCGAAGAACGAAAAACCAAACTCGGTTTTTTGTTTACAGATACAATTGCCGAGCGTTCAATTAAATATTTCCGCATTGCCGGAAGCCGTCCGCTCTCGGAAATCACCAGAACACGCCCGCTGAAACTCGCTTTTCAAGAGAGAACCTCTACGTCAAAAATCGCTATTTCCAAACTTAAAGAAATATTGATTCCGCACGAAGCGTTTTATGTCAACGATTATAACAGGATATACGATATGCTGAAAAGCGATGAAATTGATGCTTTTATCAGCGAAATGACCGATGAAGCCGCCTTTGATGCGATGGGCAGTGTGGTTAGCGAGGATTTTTTCCCGTTGATTTACGAACCTGTTTCCCTTGCCACACAAAACCCGGAACTTGAGACTATAATCAACATTGTTCAGAAAGCTTTGGCAAACGGCGAAATCCACTATTTAGCGGATCTCTATGAACGGGGAATAAAAGAATATGCACGGAGCAAATTATTCTTGCGCTTTGACGAGCGAGAGCGTGCTTATTTGCGTGAAAACACGGCGGTGGCTTACCTTGCCGAATTTGATAATTATCCGATAAGTTTTTACAACGACAATGAAAAAGAATGGCAGGGAATCGCCTTTGACATATTGAAAGAAGTAACCGCTTTGACCGGGCTGACCTTTGAGCCTATCAATAAACCCACTGTGAGTTCCGCCGATTTGACGGCGATGCTGGAAAACGGCGAAGGAGTTATGCTTTCCGAATTAATCCCCAATGACACACGGAAAGGCCGTTTTATATGGCCGGAAAACGAAACGCTCAGGGATAATTTTGTAGCAATCTCTCTTCAAACAATGCCGAACATCAGCGTGCACAGAATTACGCAATTAAAAGTAGGAGTTCAAGCAGGCACGGCTTATGCCGATTTGTTTAAAAAATGGTTTCCCTATCACCAGAGAGTCTTTGAATACGACGATGTAAATGCCGCTTTTAAAGGATTGGAAGAGGGCGAAGTCGATATTCTGATGTTCAGCACACGGGTTCTTCTCATGATGACGAATTATTACGAGCACCCCGGTTTCAAAGCCAATGTTGTATTTGATTATACCTTTGGTTCCACTTTTGGATTTAACAAGAACGAAGAAATTTTATGCTCAATTATAGGCAAAGCGATGAATGTAATAGACAAGGAAACAATTTCAGGACAATGGCTGCGCAAAACTTTTGATTACAGTTCAAAGATAATTCAATCGCAACGCCCGTGGCTGGTTGGCTCCATGCTGTTGTTATTGACAGTCATGGCCCTTACGTTTATTTTATATCAAAAAAATCGCAATGCCGGAAAGAAACTTGAAACGCTTGTGCAAGAGCGTACTGCGGAACTGGAAATAGCAAACAAGGCAAAGTCGGCTTTCCTCGCCACCATGTCGCA
>LIUH01000161.1:3971-4177 GCA_001462225.1 Fibrobacteria bacterium GUT31
CACGAGATACGCACACCGATGAATGCGATTCTTGGGATAGCGCAGATAGAACTGCAAGAAGAAGATCTGCCGGACAAACGTGCCACCGCATTGGAGAAAATTTACGCTTCCGGCAGCAACCTATTAGGGATCATCAATGACATCTTAGACATGTCAAAAATCGAAACCGGAAAAATGGAACTCAACCCGATGGAATACGATGTGCC
>LIUH01000162.1 GCA_001462225.1 Fibrobacteria bacterium GUT31
AAACGGCTTCTTGTACGGACGTTCGGACACAAGAGCATCATATACATCTGCGATAGCCATTACCCGCCCTTCAAGCGGAATATCCTCTCCTTTAAGCCCTCTCGGATAACCGCTGCCATCCCATTTTTCATGGTGAGCACCCGCAAAACGTTTGGCGTGAAGTAAAAACCCGTCGTCCGTTGTTTGTCTGATGATTTCGTCTATAATCCGCTCGCCGTTGATACTGTGCTGTTTGATTATATCAAATTCTTCGGCGGTAAGTTTGTCGGGCTTGTTCAGTATCAAATCGCTGACTTTGATTTTACCTACGTCGTGCAGTTGGGCAGATGGCAACAGAACGGTTTTATCCCAGTTGGAAATTTCATTTTCGTAAATTCCGGTGCGGATAAGCGCATTTAAAAGAATTTCCAGATAAGTTTGCGTCCGTTCAATATGCCCGCCCGTTATCTTGTCGCGGCTCTCAACCATATTCGCAAGAACTCTGAGGGTCACGTTGTGAAGGTCGCGTACCACTTGTTGGCTTTCTTTCACCCGCCTGTCCATTTCAATGTGCGTTTCAATTCGTTTTATCAACACGGGTGCAGAAAAGGGCTTGTTGATGAAATCGAGAGCACCCATTTCAAAGCCATGTATTTCCGATTCCGCATCATTCTTTGCCGTGAGAAAAATCACGGGAATGGACTTGAGTTTCTCATTCGCTTTCAAGATTGATATTGCCCCAAAGCCATCCGTTTCTGGCATATCCACATCCAACAGAATCAGGTCGGGGGTGATTTTTTCTAAAAGTTTGAACATATTAGCGGCAGATGGCAAGGCATAAGTCTTGTATGTGCCGTCCAGCGCGTTTTTTGCCGCCATACGGTTGGTGCCGTTGTCGTCAACAATGAATATGGTTTTCATATTGGAGAAATTTAGAAAAAATGTGAGACGTGATTTTTTTAAAAAAAATCCCCAAACTCTCCCCCTTTTTGTTGCGTTTTTGTTGCAGGTTGAAATATATATATTTAGTATCTAAAGTATTATTATTCCAGGGGCAATAAATGTCTATTCGCAAAAAATTACTCGCCGGGTTTCTCTTTGTATCACTATTTGGAGTTATCCTTGGTGGCATAGGATTAGTATCCGCACGGATATTCTCTTCCAAAGTTGTGGAACTGCATGGCTATTCAACCAAGTCGCACAACTTCTCTTCAATCTTGAACGCACACTATGCATGGCGAAACGGGCTTACCGAAACGGTGATGACAGGAGCAAAATTCAACGGAGCTTTAGACCCTACAGCCTGTATGCTTGGCAAATGGCTAAATAGCGAAGATGCAAAAAGCGTAAACGACCAAAAAATACTTGACCTGCTATCCGCAACCATCACCCCGCATAACTACATACACAATGGAGCTAAAGATATTGTCAAATTTGTGGATGCAGGGGATAAAGACGGTGCTACGGATCACTTTGTAAACAAAGTCTTGCCGGAATTCAATAAGGTTGTCGCAAATTTGATTGCTATAGGCGAGCGGTTTAACGAATTGTCTTTTGAAAGTGAAAAGGAAGTAGAGGAAATCGCAAACACAACTCAAAATATAATGATAACTTTTATTATTATAGCCTTGGTTGCAAGCATTATCCTTGCATCGTATATATCCCGTGCTATGAGCAATTCTATCAATAAACTGGTAGAGCTATTCAAAAAAGCGGAAAATGGCGATATGACTGCACGTTCGGGTTTAAATCAGAAAGACGAAATTGGCGTGGTTGCACGTACCGCAGATAAGTTTTTTATCAAGTTGCAAGGAATCCTCAAGGATCTTCATGTCTATTCAGATACCCTCGCAGATGCATCGGAAGAACTTTCGAATGTATCGCGCCAACTTGCAACTACCTCTGATGAAACGGTGAGCCAAGCGAATAAAGTTTCTGGGACCACGGAACAAATGTCGTTTAATATTCACACTATGGCAAGTGCAGCGGAACAAGCCAGCGTAAATGCCAGCGAAGTAGCCAGCGCGGCAGAGCAGATGAGCACTAATATGAACACGATTACTGCAGAAGTAAAAGAAATGGGTGGGAGCATTTCGCAAATATCATTAAATGCAAGCGAGGCACAAAAAATTGCACTTGATGCTACGCAAAAAGCGAGTGAAGCTACGGATGTTATGAGTAAGCTTGGCACGGCAGCAAAAGAAATAGGCCATGTAACCGACGTTATCAAGAAAATCGCAGACAAAACCAACTTGCTTGCATTGAACGCTACTATTGAAGCGGCGAGTGCAGGCGAAGCCGGCAAAGGTTTTGCTGTGGTCGCCGGTGAGATTAAGGAGCTTGCAAACCAGAGCGCTAAAAGCGCAGACGACATCGCCAACCGCATAGAAGGTATTCAAGCGGGAACCGGCAACGCTGTTGAAGTAATCACAACGGTATCTGAAATTATACAGAAAATAAACACTTCCGTTGGAGTAATAACCTCTAACGTAAGCGAAGAGAGCAGAGCAATAAACGAGATATCTTCCAATGTGGCGCAAGCGAGTTCCGGTGCAAATAGAGTAGCTAAGTCTATTGGAGAGGTAGCCAAAGGTGCAAACGATGTGAGCCGCAACGCAGGCGAGGCAGCAGGCGGTGCCCACAATGTAGCTACCAATGCGAGTTCTATGAGTTTAGCGGCTAAAGAATCTGCACAAAGCGCAAGCCAGGTAAACAAATCATCATCGGAACTATCGAATATGGCAACTAACTTAAAAAAGATAGTTAACCAATTCAAAGTGTGAGTTCTTTAAAACTGATAGACCGCCAAAAGGTAGCTAAATTTCTATATTTACACATGAATTTTAATGATAAATAGGCTTTTTTGCCTATTTATCTGTGGGGTGTAAAATGTTGGATTTCATAAATCCGGTTTATGCAAAAACTGATGCCGAGATACTTCGGGAAATCGGCAAAAGGCTAAAGCAGAGGCGTATAGGCAATGATTTAACGCAATTGGAACTTGCAAAGGCTACGGGCATATCCAAAGACCAAATTTCCAAAATTGAATGCACAGGAAGAACCTCCTTGGCAACTCTGGTGGCTGTTTCCAGAAAATTCGGCCTCTTGCAACAACTGCTGGCTGTTTACGAAACCCCGGAATTAACCCCTATGCAGAAATATGAAATAGAGCAGAAAGTTGCAAAAATAAAGAAGAAAAAAAGGGTGAAGAGGGGTAAAAGATGAACACTTTAAAGATAACATACAACAATCAATTTATAGGTGTTTGCAATTTTAATCCAGAAAACGGAAAAACATTTTTCCAGTATTCTCCTGATTTTTTAAAATCCGGCATAGAGCTTTCGCCTTTGCTGCTGCCTTTGGAAAATCGCATTTTTGAGTTTACCGGGCTTGTGCCCATGATAGCAGACAGCCTGCCTGATGACTTTGGCAATAAGATGTTTTTGCAATGGCTTTTGAAAAGGAACATTTCGCAAAATTCACTTAATCCCTTGGAGAGACTTTGTTATATAGGCAAGCGAGGAATGGGGGCTTTGGAATATGAGCCTGCTTTTGAACAAGACATTTCCGATAAAGACATAAATATTTCCGATTTGCTGCAGGTTGCAAATAAGATTTATTTTCATAAGGAAAATGAAGCAGTTCCGTTGAACGATTATCACCAGTCGCTTTCAACACTGCTGCGAATAGGTTCTTCTGTTGGCGGGGCAAGGGCCAAGGCTCTGATTGCCATTAACGAAAAAACTCAGGAAATAAAGGCCGGGGATATTTTGCAAGGCGAAGGTTTTGAATATTACATAATAAAATTTGACGGGTTGAAAGACGGAAAAGAAATAGAGCCGAGTGGCTACGGCATTTTGGAATATATTTATCATAAAATGGCTCTTGACTCGGGTATTGAAATGAGTGATTGCAAACTGTTTGCGGAAAACGGTCGCAGTCATTTTTTAACCAAGCGATTTGACAGAGAAAACGGCAATAAGATTCATATTCAAACGCTTTGTGCAATGGCGGGTGTTGATTTTAGGCAGCCGAATTTGATTGGCTACGAAGATATTTTCAAAATTTTGAATTTGCTGAATATGGATTATTCCGAAAAGGAGCAACTGTTTAGAAGAATGGTTTTTAATGTGCTTTCACTTAACCACGATGACCATACAAAAAATTTTTCATTTATGTATCAGAACAACAAATGGAAGCTAGCCCCTGCTTATGATTTAATTTTTGCATACGATCCTGACAATTACTGGCTTAAAAACCACAACATAAATATCAACGGGAAAAAGCGTGATATTACGCAAGAAGATATTTTAGCGGTTGGGGAGAAATTTGGCATAAGGAAAGGTGAGGTTATATTTAGGGATATAAGAGACGTGGTGCGGAATTTTAAGGATTATGCAGAGAGGTATCGGTATCCGGCGGCACCGCAAATAGCATCTTTATTATACTTTAACGCATAAAAGTATAATAACTATAAACCATAAACCCCCTCCAAACCCACCAAATGAACGTTGCCGTTTCCCTGTTGCTTCAAACTGCTTGCAAATTCGCTTTTTGAAAATAACATAAAATGCTTGTTTGTGTAATTGGCAAAGTGAAAAGATTTTTCTTGCAAAGCCTTTAAAACCGATAAATCCGTTTTCGCATTGCGAAACTTGCATTCGCATAGCAAAACGGAATTCTGTTTTTTGTTGATGCCAACAATGTCAATTTCTTCTTCACTCCTTGTTTGCGGATTTGTTCCGCGCCACCATCCTATTTGCGTTAAGAGGAAGGGCAATTTATTCTTGGAATTTTGAATCATTAAATATTCCTTGCAAATTTTCTCAAAAATATGCCCCATAAATTGCTGCAATCCGGGGCTAACTTCCGTATCATAAAAATTTTCCGCATTCCCGCTAATCACAGAAAATCTATTTCCAAAAACATGGCGATACCAAAAGAGAAACATTGTGTCTGAAAGGCTATAAATAGTGAGAGTGTTCACTTATAGATAGAATTTACTATATTACCCATAATATCTAAAAGGAGTTAGTATTATGGCTTTGATAAAATGCAAGAACTGCGGCTGCAGCAGGGTCTCAAGAAACGGTAATGTGCGCGGCAAGCAACGCTACAAGTGCAAGGAATGCGGTTTCAATTTTGTAGCCGGCGACGAGCGGACTGACGAGAAAATGGCTGCGCTTAAGGCCTTGGTCATTATGCTTTATTCCATAGGCAAATGCTCCTACGGTATGCTCGGGAAGATATTCGGCCGCAACCGCTCCCTTATTTACCGCTGGATAAGAGAGGCCGGCCTCGCCTGCGAGCCAATCACCGTCGGCGGGGAGGTTCGGGAGATAGAATTCGACGAGATGTGGCATTTCATACAGTCAAAAAAAACAAGCTTTGGGTCATCAAGGCCGTTGATCGCGGCACGGGGAAAACTATCGCATGGGTACTCGGTGGTCGTGATGCTGCAACGTTCAGGCGATTGTACGACAAGGTGAAGCACATCCCTGACTGCACTTATTACACGGACAAGTGGGAAGCCTTCTCGGAGGTCTTGCCTTCGGATCGCCATATCATCGGCAAATCGGGGACTCATTGCATTGAGCGGGACAACAGCAACACTCGCCATCATCTGGGGCGATTCACGAGAAGAACGAAAGTAGTGTCGAAAAGCAAGTTTATGGTGGATCTATCCTTGAAGCTGTGGGTTGCAATGACTACACCTCATATATTCGAAGCCGTACAAGATACCGCTTTATCTATCTTTAGGTGAACACTCTCGAATTGTTGATGCAACGTACAGTATTGATTTTGGCCGCAAAGGTTTTGCCACCAGATCCTTGCCGAGTCAGCTTTTGTCACGCAGGAAAAGCAACTCTGCGATAAATCCGATAAGGACACGATCAACAGTTTAAGCAAAGCGATTGAAAGTTTTGACGATGCGTTTCTTGCGTTGAATGCGGTTGAAGGTTCCTGTTACCCGGCGGTTGATCTTGCCACACCTCACGATAAAAAATTCCGTTTCAAAGGTTACCCGAAAGACGCTTTTCACATTGCCTGTAGTTCCCATATGACCAGATTGCGAAATATAATCCGTTCCCCCGGGATTGACACCATAGAAAAAGCGTTACTTAAACAACGTCTAACCAATCTTCCTGTTGCCCAAGACGGTTATCTTGAAAAGCAAAAAAAAGCATTTTCCAATTAACAAGAAAAAACAACATCACATTGAATAATAGTCGCTGGATTTTTTTGTTGCACTTTTGTAGCAGGCTATAATATATATTCTGTATAATGTCGGATACTATGGACACCCTGATTTCTGCCTCTGTGGAAGGTACTGAGGGAATTCAAAAAGTTACGGGGATAATGAAAAACTTGGTGGAAAATTCCAAAATCCTTCAAGATGCAAACAAGATAATTCAGAGCATAGCAACGCAAACCGACCTGCTTGCCATTAACGCCGCCATAGAAGCGACCAACGCCATACACTACAACCAAGGTATTGCGGTATTGGCAAGCGAGATAAGAGAATTAGCTGAGAATTGCTCATACCAAGGCCAATCTATCGGTAAAATTTTGAATTGTTTGCAAGAGAAAATTAACAGTGCCACGGCTATTACTAGGCAATCGCTGGAAGAGTTCACCAAAATCACCGAGCTAGTGGATAAGGTGCGTAGGCATGAGCAGAAGATCAGCGAAGTCACCGGCGAAGTCCGGGAAAGAGCAAGGAAAATAACCGCCTCCAGTTCTCTTATTTTAACCGGCGTAACAGATTTAGAAACAGAAACCGCCGAAATGAGCAAGGCTATCAATGACCTTATGGGTGTTATTGAATATGTGAAAACGGTAACGCTGCGTATTTCCGATGGCTTTATGAAATAGTGCAAAATTAAAAAAAATCCCCAAAAACCCCTTTTCTGTTGCGCTTTTGTCGCAGGTTGTAATGTATATTTATTATTTATAACTTTGGGAAAAGAAAAATATGTTAAATAACCTCAGTATTGGCAAAAAGCTAACGGTGTTATTGTTTGTTTTCATAGCCGGTTACGCCATTTTTGGCTTAATTTCGTTTTCGACTTTGAATACCCTCAGTATCAATGGAAACCTCCATAAACAAATTATCATGAGCAAGGATTTGATCGCCGATGTCCTTCCGCCACCGGGGTACATCATAGAATCGTATCTTGATATTTTGCAGTTGGTAGATGAAAGCGAAAGTGCGCAAATGGATTATTTCTACGCCGAACTCAAGCGACTCCAAGCAGATTATGAGGAACGCCACAAGTTTTGGATACATGAGCCCCTGCTGGAAGCGGGTGCATTAAAGGACGCTATGCTGACAGGTGCTTACGAACCGGCGGTTAAGTTTTATGAAATTGTCTTCAATCGCTTTATTCCCGCATTGCAACGCGGCGACCGTGAACAGGCAAGAGAACTCGCGCATGGCGAGCTAAAAACGCTGTATAGCATACACCGGCAAAGCATCGATAAGGTTGTTCAGGGAGCAACAGAAAAGTACGAGAAGACCGAAGCTATCGCCGGCATAACGGTTCAACGCGATACCAAAGCGCTTTTTATCTTTGCATTTGCCATTATTGCTGTTGCGGCAGCAATTGTATTCTTTATCATAAAAAGCATTACCAAGCCGATTAACATGGTCGTGGATGCTCTCAAAGATATAGCCGAAGGCGAAGGCGATCTGACTCGTACCATTAACGTCCATTCCAAAGGTGAAATAGGCGCCTTGGCTCTTAACTTCAACAATTTAATGGAAACCATGCGAGTTCCCATAGCCGAAACAAAACATGTCATAAACAATTTAACAGCGGCTGCCGAAGAACTCTCCAAAATCAGCAACGAACTTACCCTAGCCTCCGAAAAAACAGTGAAATATGCCGACAGCACCACAAGCAGAACCGGGCGAATGTCGGAAAACATAAATACAATGGCAAGCGGTACGGAGCAAGCAAGTGTGAATGCGGGCGAAGTAGCCGGAGCAGCGGAGCAGATGAGCGTGAACATGAACACTATAGCCGCCGCCGTTGAGCAGATGAGTGCAAGCATAAAAGAAATAGCGAACAACACATCTGAAGTCAATCATATAGCAACAGACGCAACAACAAAATCCGCAGAAGCCACATCTGTTATGAGCAAACTTGGAGCAGCCGCAAAAGAGATAGGGCAGGTAACCGATGTAATCAAAAAGATAGCGGACAAAACGAATTTGCTTGCGTTGAATGCAACGATTGAGGCGGCGAGCGCAGGTGAGGCGGGTAAGGGCTTTGCGGTTGTGGCGGGCGAAATCAAAGAACTTGCAAACCAGAGCGCAAACAGCGCAGACGACATTGCTCGCCGCATAGAGAGCATTCAGACAGAGACAAGCGATGCGGTAAGGGTGATAAACGATGTCTCAAAAATAATAGAGAATATAAACCATTCGGTTGAAACGATATCCACCCATATAGACCAGCAAAACAAGACGAGCAACGAGATAGCGAGCAATGTAGCGCAGGCCAACACGGGAGCCAAAAGAGTAGCTGGTTCAATAGGCGAAGTGGCCAAAGGTGCAAACGATGTATCAAGGAATGCCGGAGACGCCGCTCGCCACGTGTCCCAAGTGGCAAAAGAAATATCCACAATGAGCGATGAGGCGAACAAATCCAACCAAAGCGCATCAAAATTAAAATCCTCGGCGAGCAATTTGATTGCAATGGCAGACGATTTGCGAAATGTTATGGGAAAGTTTAAGGTGTGATTGTAATATGTATTTAATTTGAAAACGCTTTTTTCTGCTTTTCAACATACCCGCTTTGTGCGGCGGGAAGGTTGTCAATACGTTGTTTTAACAG
>LIUH01000163.1:0-410 GCA_001462225.1 Fibrobacteria bacterium GUT31
TCGTTGAGCATCATTGGGGTAATGCCGGTGATGAAAATCCTTTTGACAACCGAATCTGTTCCTGTTTTTAATTGTTCGTAAAATGCACGGACTATGCCGCCGGCTTTTACCTCGTCCTTGTAAGTTCTACCCATCGCTATAAGGTTGTTGGCGAAATGGTCGTATTCGTCTATGATTGCGAAAATCGGAATATTAGCACAGGCCGCCGCCTTATACATTATATCCATAGCTTTTATACCGAGGTTTACCTCATAAGACTGTTCGATAAATTTATCATTGCTATAAGACTCCAAAAACTTCTGCACGGTATTTTGTACCCTATAAGAAAAAGATTTGATAAATTCTTCATGGCTGTCCGTATCCAATCCTGAAAAATTGAATTTTAAAACAGCATACTTGCCTTGCTCCGG
>LIUH01000163.1:564-5391 GCA_001462225.1 Fibrobacteria bacterium GUT31
AAAATGGATTCAAATTTATTTTTTTTGTTCAAATCGTAATAGTTTTCCAATACGGATAAGAATAGGCTTTTGCCGAATCTGCGTGGGCGGATGAAGAATTGGTATGTGTTGTTTTCGTTCTCCAGCAGTTCAACATAGCGGGTTTTATCTATGTAAGCATAGTTTCGTTCAATCAAATCGGCAAAGTTGGATTGACCGTAAGGGAGTTTTTTGGGCATAGGAGTAAGATAGTAAATGTATTGATATTTCAAAACCTCACGTTGTACATAAGGCCATAGGCCATTCCATCGCCATTTCTGTTCGGTAGAACAGCTAAATGGAAATTACGAGGATCAGTAAGATCTGAGATGGGCTTGGGTTTGTTGTAACCAAAAGAACTATAGGCGTTATAAATTTCTATACCGCCCAAAAATGCAAGACCAACACCAATAAAAGAATATTTTAATCCGGCTCTACTCATTTCACCCCAGTCAACAGGTACTTCTATTACGGAAGAACCAAGAACATAGAAAAGAATTCCAAAAGCCTCAAAAAGCGCAATGAAGCCCGCATCCGAGTTATTTTCCATTATAAGCAGCGAACCTAAACCAAAAACATGGTTCAAAGCGAAAGTTCCAAACCTTTCCAATTGAGTGAAATTTTGGTAGGCATCTAATTTTGCTTGCTTTTCCTTTTGCTGCTTGCAGCCTGCTCCGTAACGGAGCTCGCAAGTCAAACTTTCGCTTGCAGCTATCAAGTTGGGAAGGTTGTCAAGTCCGCTGTAAGTTATGCCCATGCCCGTTGTCCCCGCCGTTTTCAAGTTAATCAGTCTTGCTTCAAGCTTATAAGAATCCATCACTTTTGTACTATAAATTACGCACACATAATCTGCGCCAAGATGCTTGCCGAGATCTACTATGCTATTTGAATCTACTAAGCCACTGCTTATTTGATACATATGCTCCTTACCTAGCACGGCCAATATGTCCTCCGATCTGTTCACGGCCGTGTATTTGTCTCCATGCACAAAATCTTTCGCAAGGTGCGAAGCAAGGGTTTGGAGAGCTTTGAAATCTGGAGGTTCTTCGCCGGTAATACCTATCGCCACAGTTGGCTTTTGAGCCATTGCTGTTGCGCAGAAAACCAGCAGAATAGCGGCTGTTTTGAATGTCTTGCTCATTTGTAGTCTCCTTTGCGCTTCAACCACTTAATCTTGGACGCAACGAACTGAAAACAAGTAGCCCTTACTGTAGTCGTTCCAATTTACGAATGCACAGTCGTCGTCGTAACCCATGTTCCAGTACGAAGCACTGTGGTTGCGCCCCTCAGCACTCCACCAATAGCCACAGTCACCGACACTGTTGAAATCGCCATCCGGGTAGCCGAGACCACCTGAGAGAGCAGAAAACCCGGACTCGTCCGTGCCATTACCGTTATTACTCCAGCCCCTCTTGGCTTTCAATTTTTTTCCTGATTTTTCTCCAACATCCCTCTCCAACAAATCCCACTCATCATTGCTTGGCAAATGCCAGCCGGAAGGACAAGCCTTCATAGCTGTTTCCCAATCATACAAAAGTCCGTACACTTTGCAATTTGTATTGACATCATTATAGCATTTGCTGCCTTCTGCCTCATAGTTCAAATTCTCTGCCATCCAAGTCTGAAAGCCGATTTTGACGGTTTTGTACTTTTTACCGTCTCTGGGGTCGGTAAAAGAAGCACCCCTGCTCCGTTTTTGGGAAGAACCATCAGAGCCTGCACCACTCAAAAGCTCCTTTGAAAGTTTCTCGGACACTCTCATAAACTCTCCTCGAGTTTCCAAACTGCTAGTATCGCTACCCATACCCATTATCTCCGCAGTTTCCACATCAACGAGCTTCGCTTCAAGCATATACCCACCCATCAAATTGGAACTCTCAACTATACACAAATAGTCAACCTCAAACTGCTTTCCAAGTTGCTTTATGCGACTCTCCTCAACAGCACCGCCCATCTGATACTTGAACTCCTTGCCCAATTGCGTCAATATGATTTCCGAGCGGTCAACAGCCGTATATTCGCCGCTCTTGACTATGGCCTTCGTAAGCTGGGAACTGAGGCCCTTCAAAGCCCCGGAGCCGCTCGGCTCCTCACCAACGGCACCCACGGCAACCTTAGGTTTCTGTGCCATCGCCAAAGTGCAGAGAACAAGAAATATTGTTACGATGATTTTGATTTTGCTCATTTTGCAGTCTCCTATTTTGAGGGTTAATTGCTGGGGTTAGTTTCTCTCAAAACCTCACGTTATACATAAGGCCGTAGGCCATTCCATCGCCATTTCTGTTCGGTAGAACAGCTAAATGGAAATTACGCGGATCGGCAAAGCCTGAGACGGGCTTGGGTTTGTCGTAACCAAAGGAATTAATCGCGTTCCCAATTTCCGTAAAGCCTAACAATACAAGACCCGAAACAATAAGAGAATATTTTAAAGTTACAGCATCATCTCTATCGCTTGCATAATCGTAGTCGGAGTCGTATGAACTCTTGTCAGGCATTTTTACGGAAGAACCAAATACATAGAGAAGAACTCCGGCAGCCTCGCCAAGCGCAATTAAGCCCGCAGGTTCGTTATCTTCCATTATAAGCAGCGAACCTAAACCAAAAACATGGTTCAAAGCGAAAGTTCCAAATCTTTCCAATTGGGTGAAATTTTGGTAGGCATCCAATTTTGCCTGCTTTTCCTTATCATCTTTTTTGCAACCGTAATTTAAAAGCTCGCAAGTCAAACTCTCGCTTGCGGCTTTCAAGTCGGGAAGACCATAAAGACTGCTGTAAGTATTACCTATGCTCGCCGTCTTCGCAGTTTTCAAGTCAATCAATTTTGCCTCAAGGAGATAAGAAGAATGCACCACCTTTGTGCTCCTAACTACGCACACATAATCTGCGCCAAGATGCTTGCCGAGATCTACTATGCTATTTGAATCCACTAAGCCGCTGATTAATTGATACATATGCTCCTCGCCAAGCACGGCCAGTATGTCTTTCGACCTATTAACAGCATCGTATTCGTCTCCTTTTACCAAAGCTTTCTCAAGCTCCGAGCCAAGAGCCAAGAGAGCTTTGAAATCTGGAGGCTCTTCGCCTGTAATACCTATCGCCACAGTTGGCTTTTGAGCCATTGCCGCTGCGCAGAAAGCAAGCAGAATAGCGGCTGTTTTGAAAGTCTTGCTCATTGGCAGTCTCCTTTGCTGATTTTTCCCTTTATTTTTTCCCATACTTCAGGAACGGCTTTTTCAACCGCCTTTTTATAGGCACTTTTCATATCTACCCCGCCGCCGGGAACCGTTAAAGTGTCCTCGTCAAGGGGATTGCCGGTTTTGTTGCTCCGTAAATCTATTCCCACACAGGCACTACAGAAACTCAAATTCATTGGATTTTTTGGTTTCTGCTCGCATTCCGAGGAATTTACTGTAAGCGTCAATGCGGAGTTCTCCGCCGTTCCGAGGCAACCATAGTTCGCAATCAAAGAGCTTAGTCTGCGGGCAAAATAAACGTCATTGCTTTCCACATAAACGCCTTTTGCGTCTTTGTTGCACTCTGTCTCCGCTTCTGCATAAGTGGCACTGTATTCATCTTTAATAGCCAAATATTTTTTCTGCTCATCGCCGTCCCTTTTCACGAGAGGCTCCAAAACACGCTCCAATTTATTCATGTTAGAACGAGCATCGTATATGCCTTTGCACGATGCCGAGGTTATTTTCTTTGTTTGTTCCTTCAATGATTTAGACAAAATCCACAGCGAATCCAAATAAGGTTTGGCGGCATCCTGAACGCTTATACATCCCCCCACAGAATAGCCGGTCGGCGTTTTTAGAGTTTTGAAGACTACCGCTTGGGGATTGAGCAGTTCATAGCTCATTTTTTGGATTGTGGTGTCTTTAATGCCCGCTTCCACCCCATCAACTGTTCTTTCCGATTTTGAATAACCTCTGATTTCGGAGTTTACATTAAAGGCAATCAAGTCTATGGCTGATTTCTCTGCCTTAGTTATCTCAGCTTCCGTTGCCGCCTCAATTAAACCGGAGCATATTGGGTTTGGCTGGGCAAAGGAAAAAACAGCTGGAAACAAAAAACATTGGATTTTATTTGCTACGTTCATAATATTATTCCTAAAAGAACTTTAACCGATTTTTTAATGTAGCTCCAAACAGTATCCGTTGCTTTGGTTTTGCTAACTTCCGGAATTGCAGTTTTCGAAAACGATGGTTCTGTTTTTGATGATGACGACTCGGCATTTGAAGACGACATATTTTCGGGGGCGTCCAGAAGCAGTTCTTTTTTGGCCGCTTCGTAAAGCTGCGGATCAATGGACATTAGTGTCAAAACCTTTTTAATAGGTTTGCCGCTGGGGCTAAATTCGTCTGTCATTGTACCGCACTTGGAACTTACATGCTGGATTCCCGAAATTTTTGTCTCTATGTTTATTTTACCTGTGGATGTGCTCAATTTTTGCACATCGCCATCTTTATTATATACAGAATCTTTCGCTATGTAGCTGATGAACATCTCTACCGACTGTGCGAGCTTGTAAATTGCATCGCGTCTGGCCTGGCTTTTGGATTCGCTTTCATCGGTGGTTTTGCCGATGCCAATTTCGCATGGAACGGCTTTGCTTATGGTTTTGCACTCCATTTCGAGAGCTTCCTGCATTTTCGCAAACTCCTCTTCGGTGGTCTGTGGGCATTGAGCAGAAAGCAGGGCGGGGATTAATACAATGAGGGAGAAAATCTGTTTCATCTGAAACTCCTTTTGTCATGGGGTGAACCCCAACCAATCGCCGTAAACCCTTGAAATACAAGGAGTTACATG
>LIUH01000164.1:0-12678 GCA_001462225.1 Fibrobacteria bacterium GUT31
ATTCCCTTTTTAAAAACCAATAACCATAGGAGGTCTATATGAAAAAAGGAATAATGGCAGGTTTATTGCTTGCTGCGGCATTCACACTGGTATCTTGCGGAGACAAGGACTCTCGTGACGGCAAGAAATACAAATCCGTCAAAATAGGCGAGCAAGTCTGGATGGCGGAGAACTTGAATTACGACGCCCCCGGCAGCAAGTGCTTGGGAAATAATCCTGAGAATTGCAAAAAATATGGCAAGCTATACAACTGGGAGACGGCTCAGACTGTCTGCCCCGAAGGTTGGCATTTGCCGAGCGATGCTGAGTGGGCTAATTTGCTTAATTTCATAGGCGAAGGCAATAAAACTTCAAGAAAGCTCAAGGCCAAAAACGGCTGGATAATGTTAGGCAATGGCACAGACGATTACGGGTTTTCAGCTCTTCCAGGTGGCTATTGCGGGGATAGCACTTGCACCAACTCCAGCATATCCAAGGGGATCATGGGCTGCTGGTGGGTGGCCAATGCTTATGGATTTTGCATACACGGCCGCGACGAATATGAAGTGGCCAAGAGTCGGTCCAACCAGCTTTCCGTGCGTTGTCTGAAGGGTGCACCCACGTCTGTACCTGCTGCCCCCACGCCTGCACCTGCTGCGAATTACTCGTCTGCTCTGCAAACCAGTTTCCCAAACGGTTCTCTTGGCGAAAACAAACGCCCCATAGAGGTGTTTTTCCAAAACGTTAGCAAAAGCGGGAATAGCTATACCGTTAACGGCTACACCAAAACCAAGGCTGCCCAGGATACGTTCAGCGGAACCCTTACGATTAGCAGCGAAACCAAAGGCGGTTCCTGCGGTGCCGGAACCGAACTCAAAGGTTCTTATAACTTCAACGAAAAGGAGAGCAAAACCAGTGGCCGTTTCGCAGGTAATTTTGTAGCTTGCGAGAATTCCGGCCGCCTTTCAAGCGGCAATTTTGATGGCAAGTGGATAAAGCACAGCAATAACAACGCAATACCTTGCAGTTGGAAGAAGTAACCTTCGCTGCCGCTTTTGTCAGAACCCCGATAGCCCCGAGGGAAAGGATTTTCCCGATGGGGCGAGGGGTTGTGTTGCTCTACATAAAAGGATTTATAATTTTCAATGAATTCTCTATAACCTGCTCGTGCTGCATATCTTCACTATAAACTACCTTGCAACCGCTTTCCAAAGCGGAGGCAAGAACAAGAGAATCCCACCAAGAATATTGGTACCTGCCTTTAATATAAAACGCCTTCTTTGATGTATCAAAAGATATGCTCTGTATATTTGCCTTAGCAGATATTTCGCTTACAAATTTAACTATCTCATCATGAGAATATTTATACTTGCTCATCACCGAATAAAACTCATTAACAACTTGAGCACTTATAATTACCTTTTTCCCAATTAAAGTATTTTCAAATAAAAATACAGCTTTGCTATGTTTTTTAGGTTCATTATCTAAGTGGGCATATACAAAAACATTTGTATCTACAAAATTTCTATCAGAATCTATCATAAAGTTCTTCTCTCGAAATTTTTCTAAAATCTTTTGCATGAGACGGACTCTTCATTCCGGAAGTCAAACCTTCCCAAATTTTCAAACCATCATCTCTATTGCTTTTTGCTTTAGCTTCTACCACCGCCTCTTCTGGCAGAGTCTCCACTTCTTTCATCAACATTGCCGCTACAGTCATTTTAAGCCCCCATTCTGTCCATGTCCGTTAATGTAGAAAAAAATACACATAGCCGATGCTTCCGCCCGAACCCCGACAGCCCCGAGGGAAAGGATTTGCCCGATTATGCAACATGAAATGCTGAAATCCCCTAAATCCTAAAAATCGGGGGTATCAAAACACCGCCCTCGCTTCCGAACTGAGTTTCTGAAGCGCATCCCCCCGCCACACCCTAACAACATATTGTGCCGAAATATAAAAACTTTCGCCGAATGCCATTTGCACAAGGGCATTGCCACGCCACGAAAAACCCTCCTCAAAGCCATCTACCGCAGAGTAAGGGGAAATCACACTTGATTTTTCAACGTAATTCCCGGAAATACCGAGTTGCGCCACACTGCCTCTTTCGTTTTGCCATTTTCCGTTTATGCCGCCTTTTTGCAAAGAAGTGTTCCATGATTCTTCCATGTAGAATCCGGTTGTGTATTTTTGCGAATAAAACGGTTGCAAAGAAAATCCTGCACCGAGTTCTCTGAGCCATGCCAGTTCGCCCTCGTAAGACATCCAGTCCAAACCGCTAAAGACAAATTCCGCCTCTTCCCTTTTTAACCTTAAAGAAAAATCTTCCTTTTCCCGCCCCGTGTAATGAGCAGTCGCCTCTTGCCCAAACATGGTTTCTTTAAAATTTATCTGCGGCTCCTCATTCCACCTATTGCTTATTGTAAGCATAAATGAACCCTTGTTTTTAGAGTGTTCCCAAAGAGCGGAATTCTCCAGGAACAATAATTTTTCCGTTTTATGCAACAGCCATTCGCCGTTTGCAAAAAATGAGATGTCATTTAAAAAACCTTCTTTTACCGAAAGTATATCCAAAATTATTTTCGGATAGAAAGATAAATTCCATTTCAGATTGTTTTTGTAACTCTTGCTTGCAAGCGAATCCGCACGGCCCATTCCCTCATAAACAAAATCGCCGTTATCCACACCGCTTATGTATTGGCCGCTTAAAGAATCGTAATAAACATCGCCCGCTCCGGTTGGAACTCTGCGGTAAATAGCCACCCAAGGGATTTCGTTTGTGTAGTTGAAAGCGTAAGATACTTCGCCCTGCAAAGCGGAATTCGGATTGTTGTAACCGGCGCTTTGGTCTAAAAGCCAAGATGAACCGCGCCAATCATCCTTTCTCATTTGGAAAAGCGTGTTTGAATGCCAGTCTTTTTTTTTCAGGGAAACAAAGGTTTTCCAGTTTGAAAAACCACTCGTATCGGTTTGCTCCCTGATAATTTCCGAGTTCGCATAATTCCCCGCATTTTCGTTTCCCCACTCCAAGCCGTAAATTGAACGTAAGTTCTCTTCGCTATCCGTGCGGAAATTTCCATAAGGGCGATACTCGCCTTGCACAAATTTGCTTTGAATCTCGCCTTGCTGCAATGAGCGATTCGTTGAATCTGTTTTTACGTTTATGTTCGCAAAAGTGATTTGACTCTGCGTTTTTTGCGTTTCTCTCCGCAAAAATCCTTCGCTTCTCACCGATTCAAAATTTCTGTGCCCTATGAAAAAACCCGGATAAAGCCCAAGCGGCAAACGCATAGTCGTTTTGAATTCGTCATAACGCAAATCTCCGCTCCCGGCACTGTCTAAAAGCCATTTGTCCCGCAAAATGTATGCATCCCATTCGTTTTCCGTTCCTTGATATTCCGGCTTTGCAAAACCGCTGTCTGCATAGCCGCCTTTCACGGATATTTTTATCAAGGATTTTTGCTGCGAGTTGCTGTCGCTTTCAAAGAACCATCGGTAAGCTTTATCGTCATTTTCATTCATTGCCATTTCCAAATCGCTGAACAAATATGAATTTCCTGTTCTGAGCCTTGCGCCAAGCCTTTTGTCGCTTTTGAGCGAATCCCTTAGATTAAAAGCGGCCAAGTCCAGCCAAATAAATTTTGAGCGATATGCGGCTTCTGTGCCTCTCAATTCGCTTGAATTCAGAGAAGAATAAGAATCGTATTCCACTCTTATTTCATCTTCTGGTCCCGGAATAATTCGCCCTAAAAAATCCAAAACACCGCCGGCGTAGTTTATTTCGTAATCCTTGCCTGAGGTGAGCAAAACTCCGTTTAAATAGACTTTTTCCGTTTGCGGAGCTATAAGGCCAAATGTGCTGTCCGAAAAAATCAAATAGCCTTTTTGCTGGCTTGGCTGCCCGTAAAAAATTATGCTTTGCCGCTCGGTTTTATCCGTTCCGTAAATTGCGCTGGCTTCGGCATTGTCTCCTTTCAATTTTCCGCTCGCTCCACGCGTTTGGCGACGGAATCCGAAGAGCGCATTTCTGTTTATCTCATAGTTCAAATCGCCGAGTTCCAGTTTTACTCTTTTAGTCTCTATGCCTATGTATGCGGCATCGGTTTCCCTTAATGTTGTTGTGATTTCACTCCCTGCGGGTCTGCCCACATCCACAAGGTAAGCATCGACAAAAACCCCATCTGCGGCTTCACCCTGCATAGAAAGCCTGAGTTCCTGCTGAATATCCGCTCCGCCGTCTCCTATGCTCGTTTGAAAACTTTTGCTGCCTTTTGTTTGCAAACTATTTTCTTTTTTTTCCGTTGTGTCTTTTTGCTCTGCTATTTCCTCTGCATTTTTATAACCATTCCAAACCGGCAAGGAATCAGGATTAATGCCCTGAGCGAAAACGTTTGCAAATAAAAACGTTATTGAAAAGCAAAAATTCCTCACTTCGTAAATCTACATATTCAACAAAGTATCCAACATTGAATTTATGGTTGTGAAATAACGTGCGCTGGCTTGGTATACGTGCTCGTACATTATCATATTAGACATCTCTTCGTTTAAATCAACTTCCATAATTTCCTTTTGGCGGTTTTTGAGTTGCTGCAATGCGGATGTGCGAGTACCTAAGCCCGCTACGGCTTCGTTGCGCTCATTGCCAAGACGGCCTAAAGCTCCGGCATAAAACTGGCCTATGGTTTGGGTGTTTTTTCCAAACGAATCGCTTTGCATAACAGCCTTGTCCCGCAACTGATAAATCAAACGTGCAGTGTCGCCATCGCCAGGACCGCCGTAACCGCTTTTGTGGTAATCAAAACTTATGGATACCGGCGTACCCAATGGATCATCAAAAGCATTAGTCGCGCTGTATTTGAATGTGATTTTCCCGGTATTGTAATCAATATCGTAGTCTTTTCCCTCTTGCAAAAGATCGCCGTTTGCATCTTTTATCACCAGAGAATCTCTGTTGATGAATCGGTATTGGGTATCATAGAGCTGCAAATCAAGAACTTCAGAATCCGGAGGAGTTCCATTATTTAGTTGCGGAACATTGAAAGTCGGTATTCCGTAGCTAAAATCTATATTAACTGCCCCGCCTGGTGCAGCCGCAAATGTAATTAATCCAGTTTGGTAATCAACAGTATAATCTGTATTCTCCGTTAAAAGGGTGCCTCCATCGGTTATTCTCACGGAATTTATGTCTAGAGATATATTTTGAGAAGCATTAGGGATAAGAGTTGCCAAATCAATGATATTAGTGGCGGGAACTGTTACACCTTGTAGTGAAGGAGATGATTTAACTTGATTCGTACTTATGTTTTTACCGCCGGTACCGGCTGCTATATTGTTTATGTCCTTTTTTACAGCAGCGGAAATTTCTATATTCGCGGCGTTTAATTTCTTCGGATCGGAATCAAAAAAGTCTAGGAATGTTAAACCGGAGAGCGAATAACCGTTTTGGTGAATTTTATTTACCTCAGTTGCCAAGGTTTTAGCCAATTCGTTTATGTAAGTTTCGTATTTGGGAATGTCAACATCACGAACCTCCATTAAGGCTTTAAGCTCGCCGTTTTTCGGTTTAAATTCCGCTCCCGAAGACGCAAAACCCATTTCTACTCTGGAATACTGATAGCCGTCCGGCCCGGTTTGTACCGTACGCTTCATCGTAAGTTCGTGATTCTTAGCCGGACTTACCAGCATATGTCCGTTTGTGGTCACGGTAAGAACTCCGCGCTCATCTTCAAAATAATCGACATCAACCAACTGCGCAAGCTTTTCGAGCAATTGGTCGCGCTGGTCGCGGGTATCGTTAGCTTGGCTTGAGAAAGCTCCTTCTGTACCGGATATTACCACATTGCAACGATGAATGCCTGCCGTAATTTCGTTTATTCCATTAACGCGAGCTTCTATTTCATCATTTATGGTGTCTTTAAAAGAGCGAAGCTGGGTGCTCAGATAATGGAATTGCGTCACCAAGGCTTGGGCATTGGAACGGAGTGTTTCCCTTGCGCCTGCCTTGCTGGGATCATTTGAAAGTTCATCCCAGCTATTCCAAAAATTATTCATAAGATCGCTCAAAGCGTGTTCGCCTGCGCTCGGTTCGCCAAAAATAGATTCTACTCTTAAATAAGAGGCGTCTTTTATCGAATAGTAGCCATAACGAGTGAGTTCCTCATTTACCAAGCGATCTACAAATTGGTCGCGAATTCTGTTTATGGCGTAAACCTCTACCCCAAAGCCCATTTGCCCGTAAGCACCATCCCTGCGCCATTCCGCAGACTGCTCTATGCGCTTGCGGGTATAACCCTCAATGCCGGCATTGGTCATATTTTGACCGGTAACGTTTATACCGAGTTGGGCTGCCGCCAAACCTCTCGTTGCTACATTTAAACCTTCAAATAGAGACATGACTTAGAGAATGCAAAAATTGTGCCACATTATCCCTAAAATCAGTTAATCATCACTTACTTTAGCAAATTTATGGGAATCAGGTTGCCGAATGAAGCATTGCGGAGGCGACTTTCCCAGCAAACTTTTGCACGAGAATTTCCGGCGCAAGCCGGGGGAGTTCCCAAGTTATGCAATGTATTGAATTTTCCCCGCACCAAGTTCCAAGGCTGCCGGGAGTCGGGTAACCTATATTTTTTTTGTAAGGTGTTTGGGAAATTTCCGTCAAAAAATGCGTTAGAGGCGTCCTCACAGGGGCTTCCACGCAAGCAAGCGGGCTGTGAATGGAGAGTATTTCTGCCGGTTGCAGTTTGCAAATGAGTTTAATCAGGGATTTGGTTTCCGCTTCGCTTGCGGGTGTTTTGCCGGGCGAGAGTTCCGTTATTCTTCTGCTCTCTAAAGTCGCTTTGCTAAGGGTGATTTTGCAACTCCAATTCGCTGTGGGAAAATTGCGGTTTAAGTCCACGCCGTTTGAGTTGCCGCGAGTACCAAGCGCCATGCCATCCGGGTTTGCGCAAAGAATAAAAGCTACGCTCTGCAAGGGTTCTGCGAAGTACCTGAGTATTCTGCTTAAAAGGAATGTGGTTTCGGCTTCTTCGCCATGAATGCCGGCAATGGCCAGTAGTGCACATTTCTGTTTGCACGGAGCATAGAGCAATGGTGCGCCTAGCGTGGTTTTGCCGTATTGTTTGAGAGGGAATGGAAGAATACCTCTATGCTGTTCTTTTCTCATATCGTCTCGGAATTCAGAAATTCCTCTTTAACTTCCACGTAATGGTTTGCGCTTGTTTCGCAGTACTCAATTTCCTCTTTTGTCAAATCGCGGACCCTTCGCGCCGGGCTTCCGGTTATCAGGGAATACGGCGGATATTCTTTGCCGCTGGTTACAAGCGCTCCCGCGCCGACAATACTGTGATGCCCGATTAGCGCCCCATCCATAACGCAAGAACCCATGCCTATTATGCAGTAGGCTTCAATTGTGCAAGCATGGACAATCGCATTATGGCCGACTGTAACGCCCTCGCCTATAATAACACCTTTATCGTATGCCAAATGCACGGTTGAATTATCTTGGATATTTGTTTTTTTGCCGACCTTTATGCTGTTTATATCTCCTCGCAAAACCGCATTGTGAAAAATGGAAACATCGTCTGCCAGTTCAACATTTCCTATGATGCACGCACCCGGAGCTATAAATACGTGCTCGCCTATTACCGGATTTTTGCCGCCAAAAGAATAAAGACCGTTCATCTTTTCTTCCTTTTCTCATCTCTATTCAAAGTTAAAAAGCCCAGTTGCTTAACTCCGGCTACCTGCACCAGAGATACTACCTTCATAACAATACCGTAATGCACGGATTCATCGGCGTTTATAACAACCGGCATATCGTTTTTCCAAAGAGATTTAAAAATTTCATTGAAATCGTCTATATGCACTTCCATTTCCGATATGAGAATTTTTTCATCTTTGGTTATGGAAACTTTGAGCAGATTTTTATCCTCTATGGTTGGTGCTTTGGCATTGGGCAAATCAACTTTTATACCTTGGCTCATAAGAGGAGCGGATATCAAAAAAACAATTAAGATGGCGAAAACAACATCTATCATGTTGGTTAGGTTCATCTCCTGATTCAGGGATTTGCCGCGGCTCCGTTTCATTTTTGAAGTTCCCTATCCGTTAAAACCTTTTCTATTGCCAGCAAATCTCCGCGTTTGAATAAACTCAGCAAGTGCGAGGCAAAATTGTAATAAAGAATTTCTTGGCGGTTGTTGCGGGAAACAAGATAATTATATGCAATGGAAGCTGGAATGGCGGTTATCAAGCCGGCGACTGTGGTGACCAAAGCCACTGCTATCCCGGGTGCCACAACGCTAAGGTCTGCGGAGCCATGCGTTCCTATTTCGTAAAAAGACTGCATAATGCCCCACACTGTTCCAAAAAGCCCAAAGAACGGCGACACATTGGAGGCCATAGCGAGAAAAGATAGTTTGGAATCCTCTTCCAGCCTGCAGGCTTCAATCTCGCGCTGCATTGTATCTTCCAGCATTTCGGAGCGGGGTGTTAGGGTTTCAACGCTAACAAAGGGGCTTAGATTTTGTGCTTCTTTAATCACAGCGTCTGTTATGGTTTTCAGCGGGCATTCCTGGGTTTTTACGGAGAATTCTTCAACTTCCGCGAAGTGTTTTATGCGTTCAAATTTTTTATAAAAATTCCCATTTGCGTGTTGTTTGTTTTTCAGGGAAAAATATTTGGTTATTATTATTCCCCAAGCAATCAGAGAGAAAAAAGCCAAAATCAAAAGCACGGCTATGGTGACCGGATCGCCAAGCGACATTTTTATTATTTCAATGGTGGTTTTCATAAGGGGTAATGTAGAAAAATTGCTAAATTCTAACCGTGATCCACCCTTCAGCACAAGTTTCTTCAAAAGCAGAGGTCCACGAAAGCGCAAGCATTGGCCCTTGGTGTATTGTTGAGGCCGGGGCAAAAATTGCAGAAAATGTTGTTTTAGACGTAAGGGCTCATGTTTTCGGAGATACAAGCGTCGGAGCGGGAACCCGCATTTTTGACGGAGCGGTTGTTGGCGGAGACCCGCAGGCGCTCAAATATAAGGGCGAGCAAACTTTTTTGGAAATAGGCGAAAATTGCATTATAAGGGAATTCACAACCCTGAACAGGGGTTGCGGCGAAAACGGAATTACAAAAATTGCAAATGATGTTTTGATAATGGCTTACTCGCACGTCGGGCACGACTGCCTTTTGGAGCAGGGGGCGATTATTTCCAACGGGGTGCAGCTCGGCGGGCATGTGAAGATTGGGGAGTTTGCGACCATTGGCGGCGGAACTTATGTTCAGCAGTTTGCCAAAATAGGTGCGTATTCTTTTGCGGGAGGAACGCTAAAAATAGATAGAGACGTGCCGCCGGCAAGCCGCGCCCTTGGGGACCCGGCTCGCTTTGCGGGTTTAAATTTGCACGCTCTGCGCAAATACTCTTTCTCGGAAGAGAGAATTGCCCTTTTAGAAAAAAACTACAGGGAGTTATACAGAAGCGGCAGGCCTGTAGCGGAGGCAATATCGGATTTTTTAAGCGGAAACATTGAGTGCGACACGCTTTTAAGCGATTTTTTAAAAGATTTCAGCGGAAATTTACTGGCAAGAGGTTAAAACTATACTAACTTTTTTCTAAATTTATCACTTCACGGTGAGTGTAGCTCAGTTGGTTAGAGTACTGGATTGTGATTCCAGTTGTCGTGGGTTCAAATCCCATCACCCACCCTATGGATAACGGTCATTGGATTCTTCTCATTTTCCTGTTCCTAGGAGCATTTGTCGCCGCCGCTGCCATAATAGTCGGCAAACTCCTATGTTTCCGTTCAAAAGACGGAAAACACAAGTATGAGGCCTACGAATGCGGAATGGACACATTCGGCAATGCTAGGGTGCAGTTCAAGGTTGGCTATGTTGTTTTCGCTCTCATATTTCTGGTGTTTGACGTAGAGGCTCTGTTCCTTTTTCCAATACTCGTGCATTGGCAAAGCATTGTTGACGGTTCGCTCGGCATTCCTATATGGCTTGCATTTTTGGATTTGGGTATTTTCTTTGCCGTGCTGGTGGCCGGGCTTGCATATTCGTGGAAAAAAGGCTGGCTCCAGTGGAATTAAAACGCCTCATTTATCTTGATAGCCATTCCCCAATATTTTTTATCTATTAAACTCAAATCCCCGCGAATGTGGGTTTTGCTCTCTTTGTTCACCAAAAACCTACCGCCTATGCCAATAGCATCGTGCCATTTGTTGCCGTTGAGGTCTGCGAAACCGTCCCCCACCTTGCCCGCCTCGTAAAACAGAGTGCCTTTGCAACGCCAAAAGAGATGGGTGCGCAGCTCGGACTGCAAAACCCAAGAAGTTTTATCCGCCAAGAATCCTTTTTTTAAACCCCGGAGCTGCCCCACTCCATCCGGTTGAGCAAGACGGTCAAAAGGAATATCGCCGTCAAAATCTTCCAGATAAGAGGCCAAGGCTAAAACACCTTCCGGCAAAAAGGGCAATGGAATATACATTCTGGCATCTATGTTTTTCCAAACGAAAGATTCTCTTTCATTCAAGGAATTGTTTTTCGCATTAAAAAATATATGCCTTAACTGAACAAAACTGCCTTTGCGCGGCCAGTCGTTTCTTTCACTGCTATTGTATGTCAGATTGTAACCTATGCCCAGCCTCCCGGAGTTTTTCAAATCCCTGTAATTTTTCAATTCCGTGTTCTCTCCGTCATCATAATCAAAGGTGATATATTCGGCATCAAACTCTATTCCGTAATTAAATTTGCCCTGCCAAGACTGCGGCAAAAACCAATCCGTTCCCAAAGCGACCGGTAAACGAATGTTCTTGGAAGTATAAACATCATATATCTTTTCGTCCCAATCGTTGCCTTTTCCATAGTATTGCGTAGGCCAACTGTTGAAGTATAAATACGACACAAAATTCCAATGCCCGTTTATGGGTTCATGAACGAACTTATTTATAAACGTAACCTGTTTTTTAAATGAAGCCATAATAACGGAAGAGTTATTACTGCCGGCTTTGGAGCCGTCTTCTGCCGGAGCTTCGATAAAAACCATCGCGCCTGCCCCTAAAACAATTCCTGTTTCTTCGGAATATGCGCCAACCGGCAAAACTATGAATTTTTTGAATTCAAATAAATCGTCATCTTGTGCAAAAAGCGCAAAGCCGGGGAATAAAATGAAAAAAATAAAGTTGCGGAATTTTATCATTATCTTTAAAGCTATCCCTTAAGAACCGAGAAAAATGTTTCCGGCAAATAAGCATTTTCAATCTCGTCATCAACCACCGCTTTAAAAAACGGAGCGATGTCTTTAGGCGTAAAACCCGCTATCCCGCACCCTATTTCTGTAACAAGAAATTTTAGCTCCGGGTGCGATTTTGCAAATTCCAAAAAATTGTCAATGTAAGGTTTCATCTCTTCTGCGGTTTTAAACATCGTGGGAATGGCATAAGTTTTTCCCTGCAAGCCAACACCCTGCCCCCAAACCGCCCCCCATTCCATAGCGAGTTCCGCCGCGCCGCCGCCGTGAAATCCGGCAAGGTTGCTGCCAAAAACGAAAATTTCATTTTCGTCCAAAGATTTAATCCATTTGGGAGAGATATTAGGCATGAGAGGTAATATAGTAAGTAATTAATTGATGTAGGGAGTGGGGAGTAGGGAGTGGAATCTTGACAGGCACGGAAATTTTTTCTATATTTATATACATGATGACAAACATGAGAGATTTTGCGATGATGAATACGCCGCTTTACAGGGGTTGGGACACATTTTTCACCAAACAACCCAAAAGGAAGCTTTATGAATTGTCAAAAATGTAACACGGAACTTGCGAAAAATGCGGAATTCTGCTTTGAATGCGGAACAAAAGTGGAGACTTTCGTTAAATGCTCATGCGGGGCAAAATTCAAACTTGGAACAAAATTCTGTTCCAAGTGCGGCAATGCCTTGACAGAAAGTTCGCCCAAAGCAGGTGCAATTGATGCTCCAACCGAGCAAACGGAAGCGGATAAGTATTTTCAAAAAGCAATGGAATATTGTGATGAAGAAAAATATGATGCCGCCATTAAAGGCTTTACAAAAGCGATATCGTTGAGAGACGAAGAAAATGCAGATGATTACCTTCAGCGAGGAGTGGCTTACTACTCAAAAGGAAACTTTGATGCTACGATTGAAGACTCTACAAAAGCGATATCGTTGAGAGACGAAGAAAATGCAGATGATTACTTATGGCGAGGGGCGGCTTACTACTCCAAAGAAAACTATGCTGCTGCGATTGAAGATTATGAAAAAACAATTGAAATTAATGCAGGTTATGAAGAATTTCTTCGTCCTATTATAGATACTTATTATGAAGTTTCAAATCAACAAAGCAGCAATTCCGGTTTTAGCGTTGATTGGAGCGGAGTCGCTAAAGTCGGCTTGAATGTTTTAGGAGATTTCTTACGGCGATAAGAGTTATTTACTATATTCTTCCTTATGAAATGCACAGTTAGAACGCGTAATCAAAAGAATGTTTTTGATATTCCGCCAATCGCAAGTTTGCGCCCGGATTTTGAAATTAAAAAGGAAAAGGACGTTTCCAAGGTTCGCATACTGGAAACCTGGCCGGACGGATCGCTTAGGCTTGTAATGGTGAACGGAAAAGTTTTATCCATTGTTGTGCGAAAAAGAAGCAATGGCTTTCCCAATTCGGTTGAAATAAACGG
>LIUH01000164.1:12988-13132 GCA_001462225.1 Fibrobacteria bacterium GUT31
TAAAAGTAGAGAAAGGGCAAACCGTTATGCGGGGCGACTTAATTTTAGAAATTGGTTAATCACCGATTTTATGTCAAGAAGCATCTTCATAGGCGACGTTCACGGCTGCATAGAAGAGCTTGCCGAATTGGTTGAGAAATTTTC
>LIUH01000164.1:13459-13701 GCA_001462225.1 Fibrobacteria bacterium GUT31
AAAAGCGTTCAAAAGCCGGAGTGGATAGCAAGCGTAGTCTCTAAATTCCCATTGTGGCTGGATACAGGCAAGGAAATTTTATTGCACGCCGGTTTGGAACCGGATAAAATCCTCTTGGAAGAAATGAGTGCAAAAAGCATCCTGACCATCAGGCTATGGAATGAAAAGCCGTGGTATGAGCAAGCGGTTTTTAACGGACGGCAGATTATTTTCGGGCATTGGGCGATGAACGGTTTGGTGGA
>LIUH01000164.1:14006-14282 GCA_001462225.1 Fibrobacteria bacterium GUT31
AACAAAACCGATTTTTGCGGAATGCAGATATATATTTTTGAGCACAACGAAATTAAGTTCGTTCTTGCGCTTTCCGGAATCGGCAGGGCAAACACCGCTATGAATGCCGCTTTGATTATAAGGGAATTTAAACCGGATGAAGTAATAAATGTAGGCACTGCGGGTGGCTTGCAAAAGGAGCAAAAAATTTTAGATGTGGTTATTCCGGGCGAGGTTGTGGCTTTAGACGTGGATTTAACCGCTTTGGGCTGTGAATACGGGCAAGTTTTGGGATGC
>LIUH01000165.1:0-1200 GCA_001462225.1 Fibrobacteria bacterium GUT31
GAATATTTTTTCAAAGGACATTTCCCCGAATACCCAGTTGTACCGGGCGTGATCCTTGTTGAAACAATGGCGCAATCAGGCGGCGCCGGTTTACGCAAACTCGGCGTTCTCGGCGGCGACTCACTGTTCTTTTTTGCGACTGTCGATAAAGTAAAGTTTCGCCGTCAGGTTCGTCCCGGAGACGAAGTTCGCTGTGAAGTTAATAATCTGCGGGTTTCCCCAAAGATGATAAAACAATCCGGCAAGGCCTATGTCGGCGATGAAGTAGCCGCCGAAGCGGAATGGATGTGTCTTGTTGGATAAAAAAAATATGGAGTATATAAAATGATTATAAAACCGATGGTTCGTAACAACATCTGCCTGAACAGCCATCCGATAGGGTGCGCGGCGGCCGTAAAAAAACAGATTGAATACGTGAAAAAAAATCTATCGCCTGAAGTAACCTCTCTGGAAGGAAAAACGCCAAAGCTGGCATTGATTATCGGCTGTTCAAGCGGTTACGGCCTTGCAAGCAGAATTGCCGCGGCTTTCGGGTACGGGGCTGTTACAGTCGGCGTGTCCTTTGAAAAAGAGCCCACGGCAAAACATACCGGCACGCCCGGCTTCCATAATAACGCCGCCTTTGATCGCGAAGCGGCAAACGCGAAACTTGTTTCGCTAACTTTGAACGGCGACGCTTTCTCCGATGAAGTTAAAGCCGAAACTTGCGAAGCGGTACGGCAAGCGGCGGCGAAAGCCGGTATTCCGGCAAAAGTTGACCTTGTCATTTATTCTCTTGCGTCTCCTGTCAGGACAGATCCAAAAACCAAGGTTATGTACAAATCCGTTATCAAGCCGATTGGCGCGGCGTTTTCCGGCATGACTCTCAATGTGATGGACGGCTCATTCGGCGTTGCCGAAGCCGAGCCTGCTAACGAGGAAGAAATTTCCAACACAGTAAAAGTCATGGGCGGCGAAGACTGGGAACTGTGGATGGACGCTCTTGATAGCGCGGGCCTCCTTTCGCCGCAAGCCTGCACGGCAGCCTACACCTACATCGGCCCTGAATTGTCATGGGCTATTTATAAAAACGGAACTATCGGAAAAGCTAAGGAAGACCTTGAACGCGCCTGCCGTGATATAAACAGCAAGTATGCTTCACAGAAAAAGATTAAAGGCGCATGGGTTTCAGTCAATAAAGCGCTTGTTACGCGATCAAGC
>LIUH01000165.1:1381-2623 GCA_001462225.1 Fibrobacteria bacterium GUT31
ATGCCTGTTCAGGGTTATGAAAGATATGGGGCTGCACGAAGGCTGCATTGAACAAATTGTGCGGCTGTACCGCGACAGGCTCTATACCACTGAAGGTTCAGTGCCCGTTGACGGCGAAAACCGTATCCGTTTAGACGACTGGGAAATGCGGGACGATGTTCAAAAAGCTGTTGCACAAAGAATGAAAATCGTGACGCCTGAAAATGTTTTTACAGAAACTGATGTCGCCGGATTCAAGCATGATTTTCTGGAAGCCCACGGCTTTGATGTTGAGGGAATTGACTACAACGCTGATGTAGAAATTTAGCGAGGCATTGCCTACATAGAAAACAGCTGTTATTCCACCTTGAACTTCTGCACTTCTTTAACCAGAATAGTAATGTTTTCCTCGTTTTGAATTATTAAGAATAAAACCAAATAACTAAAAATGCACAAAATTCTTTTCCCATTCTTCATATAATATTCCATATAATAGCCTATCTTTCCACTCATTTTCATGATATTGATGTTTTCTCAATTCTCCTTCTTTTTTCATACCAAGTTTGATCATGACATTTTCAGATTTTTCATTTATCATTAAGCATCCTGCTTCTATTTTACTAACATTATCTTCCATAAAAGCATATTCAATTAATCTTTTTCCTGCTTCTGTCACTATTCCTTTATTCCAATACTCATGTTTAATAAAATATCCAAGATCTACAAGCTTTCCATTGGGACTGGTTTCTTCCACGGCGTATCCAATAGCTCCAATATAATCTCCATTTTCTTTACTGATAATCGCAAAATAATATTTTGTCCTTTTCTCTTTTTTTGATTCTTCAATGGATTCCCTAAGATTTTCAACAGCTTCTTCTAATGTCTCTATTTTTGTACTCCTCATATACTTCATTTCTAATGAGCTTGAAGTTAGTTTATATAATTCCTGTAAATCTGATTCTATATTATCCCTAATAATTAGTCTTTCTGTTTCCAGTTTTATCATGTTTCTCCCCAAGAATACTTTTTATCCTATATTTTCATAAAAAAATTATTTTGTCAATCCTTTCGCCGTATGTGGTTTGCCAACCTGCCAGAGGCAGTTCTCGTTCTTTTTTCTGTCTTGCAATAACCTAGCCATCTTTTAATACTTCTTTTTCCATCTGTTTGCGCGCAACAGGAGCAAGATACGCGAGAAGTTTCAGCGCAAGGATACGGGTATTATCTCCCGACTGTATTGAAAGAACTCCTTCGATAATCATT
>LIUH01000165.1:2852-3361 GCA_001462225.1 Fibrobacteria bacterium GUT31
TACGTTGGAAAACAACGATCCATAAAATGTGGTGATAAGCGCCAGTGCCATGTTGGGGCCGATGGATGCTTTATCTTCAAGGTTACGCAACATTCCTACAAGTCCCATAACCGTACCTAACATTCCTAATCCGGGGGCAATAGATGACCACATACCTAAAAGTTTTATTTTTACTCCGTGGCGCGCCTGCATTTGGGATAATTCCAGTTCCAGAAGGTCGCGAATAATGGCGGCATCGGTGCCGTCAACAACAAGACGCAGTCCCTTTCTCATAAAATCATCGTCAAGGTCTTCAAGTTCGTCTTCAAGAGCCAGGAGACCTTCGCGGCGGGCTTTTTCGGAAAAAGAAACCATTTTTTGAATAATACCCTGCTGATTAAACACAGGCTGTTTAAATGTAAGTCCGATAGCCGGGAAAACAGACAAAGCATCCGACATTGAAAATGCAATCATAAGGGAGAAATACGAACCGATAACAACCAGAGCAAGAGAAGGGATATCTATGAATG
>LIUH01000165.1:3512-3811 GCA_001462225.1 Fibrobacteria bacterium GUT31
GTTGCCGCTCAATACGATAGATATCACTACCATGGCGAGAGCGCCAAATAAACCGATGAAGGATCCTAAATTCATTCCTTTATTCATACATTCACCAGAAATACAAGGTAATCCTGATCATACGAGCAGGTGTTTACCTGATTTTCCGCGCAGGCAAGTCACAAGACAATAGAATTAGTCGAATAATGGTAGAATTCCGTTTTTTATTGACGAACGGAGCGAGATCGCGTTCGTGCTTGCACGGACATGATCGAGCGAGTGAGGAAACGAAGGGGTTAATACCCCGCAGCTTGCTGCGG
>LIUH01000166.1 GCA_001462225.1 Fibrobacteria bacterium GUT31
GTACTTGCGCCAGTAAACCTGCCGCCAACCCTGACGAGGTCTCTCTCAGCACCGCAATAAGGCAAGCCGCAACTAGAATGGAAACGCGCCTAACACAGGGGACAAAAGTCGCGCTCATCAATTTTACATCTCCGTCTCAGGCGTTTTCTGAGTATGTGTTAGACGAACTTTCGTCAGTACTCGTCAATGACGGAATACTTATCGTTGTTGATCGCGCCAACCTTGATAAAATACGGCGTGAATTGGGCTTTAATATGTCGGGAGAAGTCAGCGATAAGTCCATGCAGGAAATCGGGCAGATGTTAGGCGCACAGGCGTTGGTAACAGGTTCGCTCACAAGCATTGCCGATCTGCATCGCGTTATGTTCAAAGTCATCATCACTGAAACCGCCGCTGTTGCCGTTCAGCATCCTGCTGATATCACTAACGACCGCAGAGTACAGGCGTTACTCGCACAGGGAGGCGGCTCACAGGCAGTTACATACAGCGGGCAAAGCGCAAGCGGAAAAAGTAACAGCGGCGCAACTTCGGGTACTGCTTCAGCAGGAAGCCAGGCAACTACGCCGGCAACAACGCAAACACCGGTGCCGCCAAGTCAAACTGGTCCTGCTAATGGGACATATACATTATGGCCAAGACCGCAGGCACAGGATTCAGGCGTTGCTGTAAGAAATGTATTTCTTGCGCAAATGGTGTATACCGATGAATTCACTGTCATTTACTTTGCCAATAGCGCACAAGGCAGTTTTGCGAACGGTACCGGCGGAACAGCAACCTATTGCTGGCAGGAGTGGAAGACCCTTCAATTACAAGACCTTGATAATCCCTCACGGTTTTACACCCCGGTAAACGCCGATCAAAATAACAATGGCGGAGGCACTATATACTGGATATCGTTCAAGCGGCTTCCCGTAAAACGTTTCAAATTGATAGCAAATAGTTGGGGCAATTTACAAACATTTTATGAGGTGATTATTCCCGATCAACCGGATAAATGAAAAATGAAAAGTGAGAAATGAGAAGAGAGAAGTGAGAAATGAGAAGTGAAGAGTGAGAAGTTAGAAGTGGAGAAGAGAGTAATTAGCAGGAGATGGTAGATGAGTAAAACCGATGAAATCATCAATATGCTCAACGAAGACTCGGGCGCAATGATCCCACGTTCCGCAAGTGATGAAGACATTGCCCAATGTCAGCAAGACCTTGTAGATTTGAGTCTTGAACCATTGCCGCAAGGCTACATTGACTTTTTGAAAAAGGTCAACGGTCTGGCGTGGAACGGCATAGAATTTTACAGCACAGATCAAATAGTAGAAGCGGACAATCCGACCAGCTTCCGCCTCATGGACCTGGTAAGCATGAACGATGAATTTAACGATTTGTACGAATTAGACGAAAAAGTTTTACTCGGACGCGCTGACGAAGACTACTACACTTACAACATCGAGACAGAAAAATACGAAGCGTTGGAACTTGAAAGCCGCGAAGCGTGGGAAGAGTTTGATACTTTTGATGAGTTGTTTTGTTTTACTGTGAAAGGAAGGTTAGGAATGAACAATTAAAAAAGAAAAAAGAAGAAAGAAGAAAGAAAAGAGAAGAGAGAGAGGAGAGAGCGATGAGTGAATATGATGAGACATCGAATTTAATTCTTGGCGCAATCACCGGCGATATAATTGGCTCTGTTTATGAATTTCATAATGTTAAGCGCACGGACTTCAAGTTATTTACACCAAAAACAAAGTTTACCGATGACAGTGTTCTTACTGTTGCGACAATGGAAGTCCTTTTAAACAATAGAACCACAGCAGGTGATTATACGCGGCTGTATCAACTATATGGAAGAAAATATCCAAATCGCGGCTGGGGAGGTCGTTTTCATTACTGGATTCATGCTGATGATCCTAAACCTTATAAAAGTTGGGGGAACGGCTCTGCTATGAGGGCAAGTCCAATAGGCTGGGTTTTTGACACAGTTGGAGAAGTTCTTGAAGAGGCGGAAAAGAGCGCGTCTGTTTCGCATAACCATGTCGAAGGTATAAAGGGGGCTCAGGCAGCGGCGCTTGCCGTCTTTTTTGCGCGTAACGGAGTAAGCAAAAGGGACATAAGCTTAAGAATAACAGAAAGGTTCGGTTATAACCTTGACCGTACCTGCGACCAGATACGCGACGACTACACCTTTGACGAAAGCTGTCAAGGCACAGTCCCGGAAGCAGTCATTGCCTTTCTTGAAAGTTCAGATTACGAAGATGCGATCCGTCTTGCGATCTCTCTCGGCGGCGATAGCGACACTCTTGCCTGTATCACGGGCGGTATTGCGGAGGCGTACTATGGCGGCGTTCCATCAACCATTGCCAAAAAGATAATCTCCCTCTTGCCCGCAGAATTAATCAGCGCAATCACGAAATTTTCCGGCGAGTACCGCAGAAAATTAAAGAGCCAGATTGAAAAGGGAGAAGTGTACGCCGTGATGGGTGTTGATTACCTTTCCAGAAAAAAGTATTGGGAAGCGTCTGAAGAATTCAGCGCCGCGTTGGACTTTATCGCCTGCGAAGAAGACGACGCCGCAAATGAAAAGCGCATCCAATGGCTTGTATTACGCGGAGACGCTCTGCACGGACAACAATGTTACGAAGACGCGCTGGAAGACTACCGGCAGGTTATCAAACTTCGCCCTTCCATGACCGAAATCGCAAAGAAAATAAAAGCGGTCATTAGCGAAGGAAGAAATTTCAATCCACATATTGGAGAGGATGATGAGCAGGAAATTGATGTAGATGAGTTAGAGTATGAGTACGAAGAAGGTAAGTATCATGGAGAAGTGTAACCTCACCTCTGAACAAATCGAAACTGCCAAGAAAGCTGCGTTTGAACGTTACGAAGCGGGCGACATCGACGCCGCTCTTGAACTCTTGCACGACATTCCCCGTGACGCGGAAATACGTAGTCTGCTTTTTCAAATGCGCTGTGATGATCAGGCGAGAAGTATTGTTGTTCACGAAAAAAAGGAGTAGACAATGACCGAAGATGAAATGAAAAAAACTTTCGATAAGGCAAATGCATGCCGCATGGAAGGAAAAAACGAGGAAGCATTTCGCATATACACAAAGCTTGCGAAAGAAAATTATACAGAAGCACAGTACTGCCTTGGTATGTGCTACTTTTACGCCACCGGCGTAGAGGAAAACCATGCCCAAGCATTTGCGTGGTTTAGCAAAGCTGCTAAACAGGAACACGCGCTCGCTCAGTTTTACATCGGCTATTGTTATGAAAACGGTCTTGGTGTGTTAGCTGAAGACGCGGAAAAAGCCGCCGCATGGTATAACAAGGCGGCACAGCAGGGTGAAGAGCAAGCCCAGTACAGCCTCGGCAAGTGTTATCATTTCGGCATTGGCGTAAAAAAAGACATGGCGAAAGCCATCGCATGGTATCTTAAAGCGGCAGCGCGGGGAAACACGGGCGCAATGCACAACCTTGGTTATTGTTATGAAAAATCTGAAGGCGTAGAGCAAGATTACGCAAAAGCTTTCGAATGGTACAGCAAAGCGGCGGAGCAGGGTGGAGTAGGCGCGTTGTACAACCTCGGTCTTTTCTATGAAAATGGAAAAGGCGTAGAGAAAAACATTGCAAAAGCGATTGAATGTTACCGAAAAGCGGCTGAAAAAGGAGATGAAGACGCGAAGAAAGCGTTGGATGAACTGGAAAGCAAGTGAGAAATTAGAAATGAGAAATTAGAAATGAGAAGTGAGGAATGAGAAGTGAGGAATGAGAAATTAGAAGTGAAAAGTGAGAAATGAAGAATGAAGAGTGAAGAGTGAAGAGTGAAGAGTGAAAGGAGGGTTTCGGGTAACGATGATCGATGAAATAAATAATGACACAACCAACGAACAAGAAAAACTCAAAATGTTAGCCGCAATTGAAGCCTTCCGCAAGGATACATCGGCATCCGCTGTGGCTTTCCTCCCTCCGCCTGCCACCGATGAAAATATTAGCGACAATCACGATATG
>LIUH01000167.1 GCA_001462225.1 Fibrobacteria bacterium GUT31
GTCATCGAGGGCGGAGATACGTTTCTGTATATCTTCGGGGTATTTCCGGAACAGGAGAATATCAGGCATGACTTGGGTGTGACTGTGATGGAAACTGCGGTTTGGCAATTTTACCGCTCCGATAAACTGCGCTTTTTTATTTAACGACAGGCGGAATTCTTCGTTGGTTTTATTCTCAAGAACGCCGGGGGCGACAATTAGCGCCATCGTCCCGCCTTCTTTCAGATTATCGATTGAACGTGTTACAAAATAATTGTCAAGAGATTTTTCTTCCGGCATATCGAGAGAAGCGGTTGAGGCGCTGCGTTCGCCGAATGGCGCGTTGCCTACGACATGATCAAAACTTCCCGCCTTGCCGGAAAGATTAAACGCCTCAAAACTCTGATTTGTTATTTTTGTTTTTTCTTCAGAGTGAAGATATTTCGCTACTTGAGACGTTCTGTTATCAAGTTCAACACCGGTAAAGGAAAAAGATTTATCTTTTGGAGCGTATTCGAAAAACACGCCGGTCCCGCATGAAGGCTCAAGAATTTTCGCGCCGTCTTTAATACCGCCTGATTTATCGAGGAGCTGCCAAACAAGACGCGCAACAGGCGGGGAAGTGTAATAATCATAAAGCACGCCGCGCTCGCCCTCAGCAGAAATCCCGCCGAACCCGCTATATCGGCGCAATATTGCCTTGTCGTTATCGCTAACGGAATTTTCTTCAGCTTTCTCAAGTACCGCGATTGCTTCGTTATTGTACCGCTCACGTTCTTGTACGGAAAGACGTGAATTGAAATCTGTCCACGCGCCGTAAGGGCCAAATTGAATTTCTTTTTCTTCAGTATTTTTTAATACAGTTTCTTGTTGTTCTGCATCGAATAGTTCGTCTTGTTGTTCTAATAATTTAATTTTTGTATATATCGCATCAACTATATATTTCGCGTTATAAATCAACAATTCTTTTATGTCTGCCGTGGAAACCGCATCGGGAATGTCCGAAGAATATAAAACAGTACCGCCTATCTCAACCGATTTTGCGTAATTGTATTGACGTTCTATTTCTTTTAAACTTGCATTTTTTACAGCATTTAGAGCGTCTCTTGCACTGTCATGCCATGTTTCAAGCTCCAAATGGTTTTCATTATTCTCAAGTTTACTCCAAACTTCTTTTGCCTGTGATGACACTTGCGAATTACGTTCTTTACGCTGCCTCTCTATATCATTCAATACGTCTCTTAGCCCAATAGAATCTTCATTCATGGTTTTTTCTTCAGGTGCTGAAGTCAATATTTCACGCAGGTATTTATGATAACCTTCCCTGTCTGAACATCCGGCGTTTTGCATTTCCGTAAGTGCTGCCGTGCGGTCTTCCTTTGTCATATCGCGTAACAAAAACCGCGCCGCTTCTATTGTGTCGGTTTTAAAATCTCCGGCAATTGATATAAAATTTTGCTTGAAGTTCTCCGGTGTATTGGGATGAGGAATTGTGATCTCGACAGTTTCTAAGTCTTCGACGGATAATTGTCGATTATCGTCTTTTGTTTCTCTCGGCAGAGACTCTTTCGGCGGTTCATTTGCAATTTTCGCGTTGGTTTCTGGGGGTTGGGCGAAATCTAATGCAAGCTGCTCGTCATGAGTTTCACTTCTTTTGTAGAGGGTGCGTTCCCCAGCCGGTGTAAATCTTTCAGGAAATTTTTTCTTGACAGCTTCAATGTAATGTGCTATATTTTCAGGTAAGAATCCGAATACGTCCGTAGTAGGGTCGGCCGTGAGCGAATGGGGAAACCCGTCGAGGAGGCGGACGGAACGGTCTGGAAAGTGTTGATATACTTGGCGAAAGCCTTGGCCCATCCAGATCGGTTCGGTTCTTTTTTTGTCTATATACAATAATCTGTTGTCGTTAATAGCTTCTTCCAACCAGTTTTCAAATTTGTCTTTTCCAAAAACAGTTTTAACGAGGTTTACGTCTATCTCCGTTCCGTTAAAATTTCCTTTAAGAGAATGCGCTATGGGAACTATTATTTGATTATCATTTTTGTCCTTTAAAGTTATTACGCTAATTATGTCCGTCTCGTTTTTCGGATCTTGCACAATTAAGAGAGGTTTTTTTAACTGTTCCGGGATTTGCTTTAAAATATCTTCTCCCAAATTATGATAATTTACTTTGTCCAATTCTCCATTTGCGCGAAGAGTTGAATAAAGGTGTTTGCCGGTCATCGCCATAGGCAGCCGCTGAAATCCCAATTCCTCATATATCCGGGGAGTCATTCCCAAAAAGACATGGGAGTTTTCCGGTAATTTTCCTTCGGTAATTTGAGAGAGAGTTTTCTCATATTCGCTTTGTTTAAAAATAAATTTGTTATCTTCAAAAAGCCGTTCGTAAACCGCTTCCATGCGGCTGTCGATTTCGACAATACGTTCAATGCCGCGATAAACTGTATCTACAAAGTTCTTGCCCTTGTTGTAAACTGCTTCTCTGGTTTTGTCCCTTCCGCGCCGCCGCTTGATCCATTCTTCCAAACCTTTGGCAAAAAGCTCTTCTTTTTCTACATTCCATGCTCCGCCATCGATACCGAATGCTTTTTCCGCCTGTTCGCGTAACTCTCCAACAAGCTGCCGGCGGAATACATGGGCGCTCTCGTGGACGAAAGTGGAGAAATTGGCACCCTTGCCGGCGTGTAGTATTGCCGAGGCGTCATCTCCCAAAAACTTGACATAGCCTTGAAACTGATCGCCTAAGTTTTCGTCTTTCTCGGCGAAACCTTCAGGGTGGTAACGCTGCATATACTCATCGAAGGTATAATCGAGCGTCTGCGCCCGCGCTTCCAACAGCAGGCAGGCAGTCTGTGCTGCTTCATCGGAGAGGGAGAATGCCGAGGCGATTTCTTGGATAATGGCGGTTTTGTTAGTTGTCATTTATTTTCATTTCATTTTTTACGTAACGTTTGCACCATGCGTCAGGAGAACAATTGGTAGTGCTTAATATACAAAGAAGAACCTTATGTCCTGTTGCGGTTTCTTCATAAAAGCCGTTTGAACAATTGGAACAGCATTTATTACTAAAAATAAAGGATAAGGTTGTTCCGCATTTAATTAATAAAAATGTCATAGTTCCTAAAAGAAGAAATGATGAAAAAATAATAGCAATATCAGTAAAAGACAAATTCATTGTTTACTCCTTATATTTTCCGGTTGTGGGTCTGTCTATGCAAATAGTTTAAAAAAGGCCCCTCCAATGGTATAATTAATTTACCAAATACAATTTTTCCCAGAGGAGGGACCAAATGAACGAACAAGAAATGAGAGCCAAAGTTTTAGAGATCGCCGTACTAAATACCCACGGTGAGTTTTTCACTGAAAAAAATGGCATAATAGAATTTGACAGAAACCATCTTGATTACCTTAACGCTATTGAAATTTTCATTAAAGATAATAACTTCCGTGAGGTATCAAATGTCGTAGAGCGTAAATTACTGTGATTTAGCTTTTGACTTTCTGATACTTCATTTAAAGACAATTTCCTTTTTTATTCCCAAGAAATTCAAAGGCAAGGTCTATCAAAAAAGAATCTTCGTAAAGGTCGAGTTTGATTTTTGCCCTCTTTTTCCGTTTGTCAACTTTTACAATTTTGCCCTCAAGACCCATGAGGGGGCCGGAGAGAACCACTATTTTCGAATTCTCGTCAAATGTAACCAGAGATTTTCCGGCAACAGGGCCGATTTTTTTAATGAAGTGCAAAACGATTTGAAGGTTACGCCCTGCAAGCGGGGCAATGTTTTGATTTGAAGGGAGAAAACGGTAAAACCCTTCTGTTTTTCTGAGAAGCGGTTTGTATTTGATTATGTCGTTTTCGCTGTCAAGTTCTGCAAAAACATATCCGGGAAATACAGGCGAAGATGAAGGAATAAATTTTCCTTTCTTATAAATGTCTAAAACACGTTTTGGGAAATAAAGCCGGATGTTTGCTTCCCTGTTCAATGCGTTAAAGAGCTTGAGGAATTTGCCCTCTTCCCGCGTTTTAACCTGTATCGCATAGTAATTAAAAGTATTTTCTGTCATCTTTTAAATGTGTTCTCGTTTTTTTGTTCGGGTTTCCGGGCGAATATGCCCTGTTCAAGCGTTTTGTATGTTTCAGGGGTCGCGTATTTTTTCGCCATGTCTTTGTTTACATTCATTTCAGTTAACAGTTTTGTTCCCATGTTTTTCTCGCTGCCTACGGCCGCGACGCATTCGCAGACGCCCTGAACAAATCCGGCTTTCCGTGCGGTTTCGAGTTGGCGTGAAAGCGGCTGGTTTTTTAATGACGGTTCGATTTCAATAAGATTGGTTAAATAATCTTTTGTAGAAACTTGGTCTTTTAAACCTAAAAGATCAAGCCGATGGTTAACCACGTCTTTGCGCTGGGGAGGAATATTTTTTCTCAGTATATCAATGGCAACATAAGGCCGTTCAGCTACCGCTTTTGAATTCGCCATTTGCTTAAGAGCCGAAGTTACGTTTTTTTCATTAATATCTTCGAGTTTTATATATTCGCATTTGTCGCTAAAAAGAGTGATATTATCTTTTGGATTATCAACAGACATAATAAGGCAATTGTCTGTTGCAGTTATCAATGCGTATTTATTCGCGACGACAAGGCAATTATCCGTGGCTTTGACTGAACAGTTGGCGCTGGCATATACAATACAATTATCTTTAGCGTCGATTGCGCTGACTCCCGATCCTTTAGCCGTAGAACTTTGGAAAGAATAAACTTTAGTACTGCCTGTAGCGGTAATATCTGATCTGTCATATGCGTGGACAGTACAATTGCCGTCCGCCGATGTTTTAGAATCGTCTTTCAACGCTATTTTGCAATGGTCGTAACAGTTGCCAAAGGCAGAATCATACAGGGTAATGTTACAAAACCCTTTCGCTATGATATTCGCGTTGTCATGTCCGATTACTGTTGTTTTTCCGTCGGCAATTACAACGCCGTTATCCTTTGCCGTGATTGTAACCTCGGATTTATTATCGGTTTTACAGCGGCCGTTTTGGCCTACGGTCACATCGGTATGAACGGCTATGGTGTCCTTGGTATTTTGAATAACGAGTTCGTTTCCCATGTGCTGTCTGGTTTTTACGGCATTGTCATACTCTGCCTGTGTGCTGATTGGAATTTGCATAGATTACTCCTTAACGCTTGTTTTTTGAGATCGGATATGCAGCTTTTTTTCTTTTTTATCCGATTTACGTTGTTTGATTTTTCCGGCTTTCGGGGTTTTTACGCAATATTCATTTTTAATTTCGTTTTGAACCATTCTGTTCTCCTTGTCATGGTTTATCGTTTTATGCTGTGGGTTTGCTCAAGTTTTTGCTCCTGCTGCGGCGCGAAAATGCTTTGTTCCATAGCTTTGAATGTTATGGGGTTTGCGAATTTCTTGGCCATGTATTTATCAACCTGCATTTCAGACAACAGTTTTTTACCGAGGGCATGATCGTCTCCGACGGCGACTACGCATTCGCAAACGCCTTGGACGTAGCCCGTTTTAATTGCCGTTTCGATCTGCCGGTTAAAATCATGATTCGGATGATCTGATTTTAAAATAGAATCCATTTGCTTTGGGGAGAATCTCTCTACCTTACGTGGATTAGCTTCATAAAAACCGATGCCCGAAAGTATATCTTTTGCTTTTTTATCGTCCTGCGTGCTTCCTGACGCAAGTTTGTTTATGAATTCCCTAAACTCGCTGTCAGGCATTTTTTTGAAATTTTTGTATTCGTCAGATGTTATTTCCGGCTTATAGCTGTTTGGGTTTGCGGATTTTCCCATTGATTTGAAAGCGTCGATGTATTCATCTAACGTCATTTCTTGTCTTCCTGTTTCCATAACTTCCTCCTTAAGTGTTTTGCGCTTTTATTTCTTCGAACCGGCTGCGGTCAATTTGCGTTGTCGTGAGGATTTGCTTCGCCAAATCTTTCCTGCCTGAATCAACCATGATCGAGGCGCAGCGAACAATCGCTCCGTTGCGGCTTTTCAGAAATGTTTCTTTTATTTGAGTTTTTTCTTCCTGCTCGCTCATTGTTCACTGCCTTTCAAACAGAGCCGCGAGCGTTTCCGCCGTACGGCTCTGTTATTTTTTTTACCTTCCGCGGCTTTGGGATTGCGTTTGTTCCTGCTGCGGCTGGTTTTGTTTCTGTGCTTCGATTTGCGTTTCTCTGATAACCACTTTGCAATATTTGCTTGCTTCATTGGAAATTTTTTCCAGCTTGAAAGGATTGGTGTGCCCGTTTTCCATCCGTTCAAATAACGTTCCTTCCAGCTTTTGAGCAAACTCAGACGCCTGTTCAGGGCTTGCTTTAAATTTTCCTCCCATAGAAACTGCGGCAAGATATTGTCCGAGATATTTTTCAGGATCGGTTGACGCGCAAACAATTTCCGGACCCGGTTCTTTCTGCTTTGGTTCGGGCAGCTTGTAACCTGTGCCGTACTGTGTTTGCAGATACTCTAATTTTTCCTGAAGTTTTTCTTGGCGCTGCTGTTCCGCCCATTCCTTCATTACCGCAGGCCTCGTAGTTTGAGCGACATTGAACAGGCGGAAATTTTTATTCTCCCATTCGCCTGTCTCCTCGTTTTTCTCGCTGACATAAATAGAGACCCCTTTCTGTCCCTGTCTTATAAAAAGATCGGGATTGTCTTTTTTTGCTTTCTCAATTTGACCGAGCGTTACATACTCGGCTGAAGGAAAACCGTTTTCTTTCTGATGTTCTTTCAGAAACAGCAGATTTGTGCCGTGGTAAAACGTGCCGTTTACCAGATTGACGGCCGGAGTAGTATCCGCGAAACCATTCGTGCCGGGGAGACACGACAGTTTTCCCGCCTTGAGAGCGTCGGTGATTACTTTGCGTTGGTGGACAGTATTTAAGAAAGCTTCTTCTTTTGGGTCTCTTGTCTGCCCATCATTTTCATTGACATCTGACATATTTTTCTCCTTGCTATTAATATTCCGTCTCTCAGGAGACGGGGATTCACTTAGTTTTTGAAGATAAGCAATTTCATTTTGATTCAATGTTTTTACCATTGCGTCATATTCGTTTTTGCTTTCAGGTATTCTGCCGAATTTTTGCATAAAAAAATTGTTTCCAAGAGTAGCTTTTTCCTCAATTTTTTCAAATTCATCTGAAGAGAAAGACGCAGCGTTTTTCTGTAAATCGTCATATGGATTGTGTGATTCTTGACGAGCTAATATTTGTTCTGTGGACATTGTTTCTCTTTCGTAATCATCAAGTGGCATATTTTTCTCCTTGTTATTAATATTCAGTCTCTCAAGAGGCAGGAATTCACTTTGTGTGTTAGATGAATACTCATTGTTTCTTCTTTCTATTTCGTTTCTGAGCCTTTCATTTCTTTCAATGGATATCGGCAAGCCGCGTTTGCTGTCTCTTTCCATTAATTTGATTTCTTCGTTTATTAACTCATCATTCCAAAGATCAAGTCTGTTGTCGGTATACTTTCCAAAAATAAAAGTACCTTTAGAATTTTCTTTATCCTCATACCACTTTCTTAGTTGGTCTAAGTCTTTTTGGAGGTTGTCTTCTATCATGGTTTACTCCTTGTAATTATTATTTATCGTTTTGCGTTTTAAAGTTATCTGACATTTTTACACCTCATTATTAATAAAAGAATCCCTCCTATGGTATAATCAGTTAACCAAAAACCAATATTCCCATAGGAGGGACAAAATGAAACCGGAACAAGAAATTATTGCTAAAGCATTGGAAATCGCAGTTGTTTTAACAGGGGCTGATCACACATGGCTGCGAAAGGATGCTGACAGTAACATTAGAATGGACGAGCCCTTATTAAGCACCGTGAGAAATGTCGTTAAAATTTTAAATGATGTTTCCCTCACTGCAATCAGCGGAAGCCACAGAGTCGTCTGTGGTGAAAGCAG
>LIUH01000168.1 GCA_001462225.1 Fibrobacteria bacterium GUT31
ACGAAAAACAGCAACAGTATTTGGAAGGTATCTATTCCAGCGTAGTTCTTAAAGACATAGTGAAGCGATTGGGTGTGGCAGATGTTGCAATTCTTGAACTTGTAATAAAATACTTGTATGCAGAAACCGGAAATTTTCAAAACATAAATAAAATTTCCAATACTCTTGCAAGTTATGGAAATAATGTGAGCAATAAAACGATAGCTCGCTATATAGAAGGCATAGAAAAAAGCATGCTAATTTACAGAGCGCAGCGTTACAACGTAAAGGGAAGAAAGATATTTGCAAATAATGCAAAATATTACGCTGTGGACAATGGGCTTAGGCGTTTGATTGCCGGTGATAGAAGCGAGGATTACGGGCATATTTTGGAAAATATTGTTTATTTGGAGCTTTTGAGGCGAGGGTATCAGGTCTATACAGGCATAGTGGATAATATGGAAGTTGATTTTTTGGCTAAGAAACCGAATGGAGAAAGTCTGTATATTCAAGTATCGTTTAACACGGAAAAAGAGGGAGTTTTGAAAAGAGAGCTTCGCTCGCTTGAAGCGATAAAAGATCAGCATTCAAAACTGCTTCTAACAATGGATGAGATATTGCCGGAGCAAAACTTTAACGGAATTATTAAAACCAACGTATTGAAATGGCTTTTAACCTCCTAACCATCTCCTTAATCCCGCCTTCTTCAATACTCTTATCCGCTTCCCAACCCAGCTCTTCCAGCTTCGCTGTATTCAAAATTATTTCCGCAGCCGGAGGATAACCCAATTTTTCCGCATTGTCCGCAATATCAAAAACAACTTTTCCAAAACATTCCGCCATATCACGAATTGAAACCGGCGGTATTTTACTTGCAACATCGTAAAAATCACCGCTTTTCCCCTTGGCGAGAATACACTGCATTGCGGACACAGCATCTGTTATATAGCAATAACTGCGCTTTGTATCGCCTTTTGTACGCAAAACGATGTCTCTCTTTTCCTTGGCACAGCGTGCAAATTGCGCAAATACACGATTATCGTTTTCTAAATCTATGCCTGGGCCAAATGTTTGTGCTAACCTCGCAATTTTGGCATTAACTCCATATTCATGAAAATAACTCACGCACAAACTCTCGGCAAGTTGCTTGCCTTTGGGATAGCAGCTTCTTACACTTGTGGTATCTATGTCTATGTAAACTTCCATTGAAGATAAGTATAAATAACCTTTAACGGATTTTTCCTTTGCGAGTTCCAATGTGTTCAAAGTTCCTTCATAAATGGTTTTTATGGTCTCAACAGGGAAATCCACAAACTCTTTTGATGCAGTTGCATTTGCTCCGTGTACAATATAATCAATAGGCTCATCGATATTCAATTTTTCAGTAATATCTCCATAAACAAAAGATAGTTCTTTGCCTGCAAAAATTTGTTCAGCCTTGTTTTTATTTCTTGCGTGTGCAATTATGCGTATTCCTTGATTTTTTGCAAGCAAACTCTTAATAAAAGCAGAACCCAATAAGCCGGTAGCTCCGGTTACAAAAATGGTTTTATTTTCGAAACATTCCATCATATTCCAAAGACCTGAGCATCTTCTTCAGCGTTCAGCAATGCCTTGAATATATAATAATCTATGGGCGTTGTGATTTTAATGTTTTTTTCAGGACCATTGACTACAAATAATGGATGTCCGTTTTGATGCATTAAAGTTGCCGAATCTAAAACTCCGTTTATTCCGTTCTCTTTGCTTTTTTTATGAATTGCATAAATATCTTCTAGAAAAAAGCATTGAGGTGCCCGGGCAAATCTATGTATAGAGCGTTCTTTCACACCTTCTATTGTTTCTATGGCATAATTTTGACTTATATTTATGAGAGTTTCACCTATCGGTGCGACTGTTATGGCAGAGCCATGTTTTTTGACGCTATCTATACATTTTGAAATTAATTCGCCATCTATTAAAGGCCTAACTCCGTCATGAATTAAAACAACGGTTTCTTTTGGTTTAGGTGCATCTGCGTATATCGCAGAAAGCCCATTAAATACGGATTCTTGAGCTGTATTCCCACCTTTAACTAGCCATTTTACCTTTGTTATTCCGTACAATTTTAACATTTTCTTCAATTCCGGAATCCAACCGGCAAGGCATACAATGCAAATATTATCTATCTCCTCGTGATCTTCAAAATGTTCCAATGTGTATATAAGCACGGGTTTTGTGCGAATTTGCAAAAACTGTTTTGGCTTAGCATTGGAATTCATCCTTATCCCGGTTCCACCGGCAAAAATTAACGCTGTGTTCATGGCTCACCTCCCTTTAAATGTTCCCAAATTCTCTTGCCGGCATTTTTGTCTGATGTTTTATTATTATTCAACAGTCCAACTAGTTGCGATTCTTCTACAGCCAGTCTAATAAAATTCAATTCTGATGTATTTGTATTATACTCAACAATACCCTTGTTCAGTGTTGCAGCATATATGGAATCCCCATTCGCAAAAATTATATTATAATACCAAACTAAGTTTTTATCTCCAAAATGCTCAACGAGTTTTGGCAATTCCGTAATTTCATCTGTGTTTATATTTATTTTATATGCGTTGTTTGCATAACTGGGAAATAACCATACATATTCGTTTAAATATCGAATTAAAAAAATAGCTCCTATTCCTTCTCTTCTGGAAAAAGAAGGGATTTTAATTTTTGAAGTTTTGTTTGACTGCCTGTTCCATTTAACAATGTAATCCTCATAAAGCAGACTGAGGTAATAATTTTGCCCGTCAAAACATATACCATGATACTGCTCGGATTTTTCCCCTATGCTTTTGATTTCATAATTACCGGTTTCTATATTGAAAAACATGACGGCATTTATTCCTTTTATGACTATTGCTATTTCTTCATCGGTGATGCAGGATTCCAAAAATATAATATTTTCCCACCCTTCTTGCAATTTGGAAATCGGCAATTTGGATACATCACTCAACCATTCTGAAAAATACTTTATTTCCTCTGTATTCGTATTTAGTCTCATTATGGCGGGAAATTCCTGAGGAATAAAATAAATAAAATTTTTGAAACAGATTACATTCCTAAACTTCCTGTCATATTTGCAGTCATCTTTAAAAGATATTTGCTCAAAGCATTTTTTATCCATATCAAATACAGATATTTTATCATTTTTATAAAATGGCGCAAAATACAATTTTTTATTATTTACAGTAACTCTAGCATTCCCCCAATTATTCTGCAAAGTAATCATCCCCATGTATTCTGTTTTCTTGCTTTGTTTATCATACTTATAAAGTGCATTGGAATCATCCATAAACCAAACAGAAACTCCATCATCATAAATCCCGACAAAAGCCGGTATTCTAGACACTGAAACAGTCTTTTTTGCATCATAAAATAATGCTGTTACATCGCTTCCGTCTCCATAATACACATCGCTCACAGCAACGGCACGATTTAAATGTTCAGTGTCATCATAAATTCCATAGTTACCGGTTTTGTATTCTTTTGCAATCTCCGCATACTCTTGTTCAAACCGTGGACGCCAAAGCAAAACCGCATTATTTTTTTTCACAGCCATAGAACTTTCCAACAATGCAGACACACTCGCATTATAAAACACAACTTTTCTACGTGTCCCATCTGCATTCTTTATCAGCTTTTCCCATTCCTCCGGAATTTCGTAGTTTGATATATAACGAAGCAAACTCGGTTCTATAATATTTTCTGCGGTAACATCTTGCCATACAACCGGCTTTCTCGCCGTATCAAACAATTTCATTACGCTACTCCCATCACCGTAATACACATCGCTGATGGCAATAGAGCGGTTCAAATCCTCGGTATCATCATAAATCCCGTAACCTTCGCTTTTATACTCTCTCACAATTTCCGCATATTCCTGTTCAAGCCACGGACGCATACTTTTAATAGTACCCTCCAAAAGTGGATGCGGGCGCCATAGCAAAACCGCATCCTCACGCTTCTTGAAAAATTCAAATACGCTTCTAACTTTTTGCAAGTATTTATTTGAAGGCTTGTTATCTTCTACAGAATTTTCTAATAATGCAGCTATGGTTGTATTGTAAAACACAACTTTCTTTGTGCCAATCAATTTTTTCCATTCTTCCGGAATTTCGCAGTTTTCGCTTTTTGTGTTAGCCGCTTTGTCTAACTTGGGGCTTCCCAAGGCAAGGAATTTATCTCCAATTCGGTCAAATCTCTCTGGAGTGCCATTCTTCTTCGCAAATTCCTTATACACCCTCACATAAATTTCTCTTTCCTTCTCCGTTTGCACAATCACCTTATGAGCAAAAATACACCCCGGCAAGGTGCAAAAATGCTCCTGTATATTGACTCCGTTTCCCACAAAATATGGCACATATACCAAACAGTCGGTTAAGTTTCTCAATTTCTTGCTGTAAAAATCTGGATGCACACTTGTCACAATATTATAGCCATCATAAGGATTATGAATAAATATCATGTCCGGGTGCCGCTCTTCAATGTTATATTTGCGGTAGTCAATTAAAGATATGTTTTTTGGATAATTGGTTTCCCAGTGCATTTCCGTGAATTTTCCGTTTTTCATATCGTAATAGGGAATTGGCATAACAAAAGCGTCACAGGCTGGGTCATCTTTGGCTGCAAAGTAAATGCTCTCCAAACTGTCCCACATTGAGGCTTTGTAGGGCAAAAAAAGCACTTCCAATTTGGTTTTCACTTCCGAGTTAAATGTTAATTCCAGATTTTTAATGTATTCAAGAATATCCAATTTATTTTCTTTTAAGGATGTTTCTACGGTCTGCAATAAATCTAAACTTTCCGGCGCATTTTCCAATTCCAAGTTGTCTCTAAGGCATTCGCTGGCTCCCAAAAGGTCTTGAATTTGCTCGGCGGGATTTGCCATTTTTGGCAATAAATCCGCCATTTTGCTCATAGTTCCGAGCAGAGCTAGCATCTCTTGCTTGTGCGATTTTCTCATTTCGTAAAGTTAAGATAGAAAATTTCTACCTTCCCACCATGGCTAACGGCAGATTTGGCATTCACGGCGGGCAGTATATTCCGGAAACCCTGATGAACGAGATTCAACATCTTGAAAAAGCGTATTTGCATTACAAAAACGACAAGGATTTCAATTCGGAACTAACGGCCCTTTTGAACGATTACGCAGGGCGGCCCTCTCTTCTTTATTATGCGGAAAAAATGAGCCGTGATTTGGGCGGAGCAAAAATTTACTTGAAACGGGAAGACCTAAATCACACGGGTTCACACAAAATAAACAATGTGTTGGGGCAGGTTTTGCTGGCAAAAAAAATGGACAAAACAAGGGTGATTGCAGAAACCGGCGCCGGGCAACACGGCGTGGCCTGTGCAACAGCCGCCGCTTTGCTAGGCATGGAATGTGAAATTTTCATGGGCAAAGAAGACACCGAGCGGCAAAAACTGAATGTCTATAGAATGGAATTGCTGGGTGCAAAAGTGAATGTCGTCACAAGCGGCACACAAACCTTGAAGGATGCGGTGAGCGAAACAATGCGAGATTGGGTTTCCAGAGTAGCAGACACGCACTATGCGTTAGGCTCGGTTATGGGTCCCCACCCCTTCCCAATGATTGTGAGAGATTTTCAAAGCGTGATTAGCAAGGAAGCCAGAGCGCAGATTTTGGAGATAGAGGGAAAATTGCCTGCCGCTGTGATTGCTTGCGTAGGCGGCGGTTCAAATGCAATGGGGACTTTCTATCATTTCTTGGAAGATAAATCCGTGAGATTAATCGGTTGCGAGGCCGCAGGACTTGGCGTTGACACGGAAAAACACGCCGCCACAATAGCAAAAGGAACACTAGGAATTTTCCACGGAATGAAATCTTATTTTTGCCAAAACAGCGAAGGGCAAATCGCACCCGTATATTCAATCTCTGCGGGCTTGGATTACCCCGGCATAGGCCCCGAGCACGCTCACCTGCACGACACAGGCAGGGCGGAATATGCTCCTGTTACAGATGAAGAAGCGGTTTTGGCTTTTGAATATTTATCCCGCACAGAGGGAATTATCCCCGCCATAGAAAGTGCTCATGCTGTTTCTTACGCAATGAAGATAGCACCTAGTTTGCCAAAAACCGAAAGCATTATAATTTGCCTTTCCGGGCGTGGCGACAAGGATGTTGCGGCTATAGCCAAATATAGAGGAGTGAATTTGCATGAGTAGAATTTCAAATGCATTCAAAAAAGGCAAGGCCTTTATAGCTTTTTTAACCGCAGGCGACCCTGATTTAAAAACAACGGAAGAACTGGTTTTTGAAATGGAACGTGCCGGCGCGGATATTGTGGAACTGGGCATTCCATTTTCCGACCCCATTGCAGAAGGTCCGGTTATTCAGGAAGCGGATTTGCGAGCCTTGGCGAGCGGAACCACAACGAGCAAAATTTTTGACATGGTGAAAAGAATTAGGGAAAAATCTAAAATTCCTTTGGTTTTTCTTACATATATGAATCCGGTTTTCAAATACGGCTACGATGAATTTTTCGCAAAGTGCAAAGAAGTTGGCGTTGATGGAATAATCATCCCGGATTTGCCATTTGAAGAACAAGCGGAAGTCCACGAATTCTCCGGCAAGCACGGCATAGACCTTGTGCCTTTGGTTGCACCCACCTCGGAAGATAGGATTAAAAAAATTGCGGCTGCAGCGGAAGGATATTTGTATGTGGTATCTTCGCTGGGTGTAACCGGAATACGCAGTGAAATTAAAACGGATTTGAAATCCATTATAGATGTCGCAAAAAAGACTTCGAAAGTTCCCATAGCGGTTGGCTTTGGAATAAACACGCCGGAGCAGGCGGCGAAAATTTCCCGGATAGCAGACGGTGTTATTGTTGGGAGCGCGATAGTGAAGATTATTGCAGAAAACGGCAGAGTTTCTGCAAAGCCCGTTGGCGAATATGTGCGTGGAATGAAAGAGGCCGCCTCAGAGGCTTTTAAACCATCAATCCCTGCCCCATAAGCACACTTTTGCCTTCCAACTCGTCAAATAGGTGCTTTGTTCTTTGCAATACGGTTCTGTTGCAAACCAGTACAATGGTGCTTCCCATTTCAAAACGGGCTATTTCCTGCCCTTTTGTATAAGGGTATGTTTGCTCGGCTTCCCATTTTGTGAAAAGCGCTTTGCGGCTTGCCAGCGGTGGCATGGAGTTTGTGAACCAGTCCTTTTTGTAGTCAACGGCAATGCGTCCTACATTTGTAGCTCCAATTTTAACCAGCAAAATTTCCCCTCCGTCGTAAGTGTTGATTTGCGTTATAAGCCTTTCGTTTATAGAAAAAAGTCCTTCTATTTTCTCTACGCTTCCCGCATTTACCGGCCAAAGTTTTCCGGGGCAATAATAGGCGGCAACTACGTTTCCGGAAACCGGGGAATGTATGCGGTGATAATTGTAAGGCGAAAGATATATGGTTGCCCAAATTCCGCCTGTAAATTTTTGGGCTAGCTCCTTACTGCGAAGCAGGCTCTCCAAGCTGTAAAATTTCCCCTTTGCCTGCATATATTCGGGATTTTCGTTTGCAAGCATTCCGAATGCCGTTAGAACTCCGTCCACAGGGCAAACAACCTCTGCATTATCTTCTATAACCCTCGCATCTTTTTTCAGCTTTCTTGTAAAAAGCTCGTGAATATTCGCAAAACCTTTTTCGGGAATTTCGGATTCTTCCAGATCTATTTCGTAATGCTTTGCAAACCAACGCATTAAAATCCTGCTCAGTATGGGTATTTTTGCCCTTGAAAAAGCCCCAAACGCCCTGCTAACCGCATTTTTAGGCAATAGTCTTAAAAAAGAATAGGTTATGGAATTCATGCGAGCGGTTCGGTTTGAGTCCTGCATAGCATGGAATATAAAAATTTTCTACATTAATCCCATGAATCTGAGCGAAATCCTGGCAAATCCGAAAAAATATAACTTAAACGCCCCGTCTCTAGGACAGGCGAAAATTGACTCCACGGTTAGAGGTCAGCCTTTTTTTGATGAAAGCAGCCGAGTGAGCCTCGCTACCGAGCTTGTGCAAATAGAAGACTTAAGGCACAGAAAAGAACCTATTCCGTCTTTGGAAATAGCCGGGCCTCGCAAAAAACTGTTTTATGACCCTGCGCAAACAAAAGTGGCAATTGTAACCTGCGGAGGCCTATGCCCCGGTCTGAATAATGTTATCAAAGGCCTAGTTGAAGTTTTAACCTACGATTACGGCGTTAGAGTTATATTCGGCATTCGATATGGCTATAGAGGGCTAAACCCGCACTACGGATTATCCGCAATACGCTTAACGCCGGATAAGGTGGACAGCATTCACGAAGAAGGCGGCACAATTTTAGGCAGTTCAAGAGGAGACCAAGATATTAAAATCATGGTTGACACCCTCTCCATGCAGCTCAATGTGAATATACTGTTTTGCATTGGCGGAGACGGCACCTTGCGCGGCGCTCAGGATATAGTAAAGGAAATCTCCAAAAGAAAAGATCGCATTTCCGTTGTTTGCATACCCAAAACCATAGACAACGATTTGAACCTCATGGACCGCACCTTCGGCTTTGAAACCTGCGTTCAATCTGCCGCGGAGATAATAAAAAGTGCTCATGTTGAAGCAAACGGCATTGCGAACGGGCTTGGCCTTGTAAAGGTCATGGGGAGGGATTCCGGCTTTATAGCCGCACACGCAAGCCTTGCAAGCTCTGTGACCAATTTTTGCATAATCCCGGAGATTCCCCTTGTGCCGGACGGCCCAAACGGACTTTTCAAGGCGTTGGAAAGGCGTTATCGCAACAAAAACCATGCTGTTATGGTTGTGGCAGAGGGCGCAGGGCAAGATTTATTCAAAGCGGCAGCGGCCAAAGATGCCAGCGGAAATGTTCTGAAACATGATATAGGGCATCTTTTGGTGGATAAAATATATGCGTATTTCAAAAAAAACGGCAAAGAAATCAACATAAAATACATAGACCCAAGCTACATAATAAGAAGCATCCCCGCAAACAGCTCAGATGCGATTTTTTGCTTTCAGCTCGCAGAAAACGCCGTTCATGCTGCTATGGCCGGCAAAACGGAAATTGTGATAGGCAGTTTTAGAGGGGTTTTTGCCCTTGTTCCCTTAACTTACGTTGTAAGCGAACGCAAGAAAATAGATACGGAAAGTGCCCTTTGGCATGCTGTTGTGGGTTCCACAAGGCAAAACGACTATTTTTCCGATAATTCTTTTGAAAATGAACTTCCAAACCGCTCCGCGGCAGAGGATTGGGAATGACTTTTTTTTGACAAAATGCTGAATTTTCTATAAAATAAATGCCGGAAATATAGAAAATTTAGCCTTATATCGCTAAAAATTAAAAAAATAGGTGACAAAAACGAAAAAAAAAGTTAAATTTGTGTTCATGACGTTGAAGATTGTGAAAGAAGCAAAGCCCAAGATAAAACGTAATGTGTATTTCCAGTATTTGAATGAAATATCGCAAATACCGCTGCTAACACGAGAAGAGGAAAACCTTTTGCTTCAAAAAGTGTCTAACGGCGACAAAGCCGCCCTTAACCATTTGGTTAAAGCGAATTTGCGCTTTGTGATACGCGTTGCGAATTTGTACAAGGGGCAGGGGCTAGACCTAAACGACTTGATAAATGAGGGTAATCTGGGGTTGATGGAAGCCGCTGTGCGCTTTGATTCGTCCAAGAATATAAAATTCATCAGCTATGCCGTGTGGTGGGTAAGGCAGAATATAATAAAGGCCATTAACGAAAAAGCCCGCCTTGTGCGTATTTCTGCGGAAAAGGAGCTTATACTCCGCCGTTTTGCCAGAAAGGGCGGCAGGCTGAAGCAAGTTGTGGGAGGAACGCAGGTTATAGACCCAAAGTCTTTGGAAGGCTATAGCCGCTACAATGCGGATGAAATAGAAAAAATTCTGCAAATGGGTGTTAAATCTTCAAGCTTGGACGCTCCGGTTGGCGAAGACGGCGACACCAGCCTCATAAGCATAACCCCCGACCTCACAAATGACGCTTCAAGCGTGTTTTTCCAAAAGAGCAGGAAGGGCTTGATCAGAAAGTTGCTATCGGAATATTTAACTCCAACGGAGTTAAAGGTTATAAACCTATTTTATGGCTTTGATTCCGGCGCAAAGAACAATTTGCAGGAGATAGCTCAAACCACGGGATTGACAAAAGAAAAGGTACGCCAATACAGAGAATCCGCAATGGCGAAACTCAGAACGGCGAAAGACCTGAAAGACATTTTAACAGAAGCCTCTAATTAGAGGTTGCCCATGCTTTGCTCTTTTTGTTCTCAATCCGAACCTGTGCGAATAAACATAAGTTCGCTGAATTTACGTATTTGTCCGAATTGTTTGTCGGCATTTTTGCCGGCAAGCCAGTTTGCGGCGTTGCGCAGGGAAATTAGCGATGCAACCAAGGGTGCGTGGATACGTGTTTGCCGTGTTCGTAGAAACAAGGCATGCCTTGTTTCTACAGATGTGGCCTGCCTGGAACACGGCGTTCCTCTTGTGCCGGGAACAATTCCAAATTACAGTTTTGAAGGGCTGGTGCCGACCTGTTGCGATTTGCAACATTTGCCGCCCCCTTTGCTGATAAAGATTCTGGAAATTGCTATGGGAGCTTCGGGTGGCAGCATGGGAGGCCCTTTGGGTGCCTCAAAACGAAAAATAAATCCGATAGCAGAACTTTTAGGCGGAATTGTATTTCGTTTTTGGGAAAAAAGGCAAAAAAAGACAGATGACGGTCTGGATCGTTTGCAATACAACTTCAAATTCCAGGATGTTTTGGGCGAGTGGATTGAATGAAACGTTTAATCATAAAATGCATAAAATTTTACCAAAAGGCGCATCCGGCGTTTTTTAGAGGCTGTTGCAGATTTTATCCAAGCTGTTCAAACTACGCAATAGAGGCCATAGAAGTTTACGGATGCATAAAAGGCTTTGGACTGGCTATTTGGCGAATACTCCGTTGCCAGCCCTTTTGCAGAAGCGGCTATGACCCAGTCCCTCTGCCGCCTCCTTCCCACACGCCCTAAGTGCCTCCCAGTCTGCGTTTGCTTTGTTCATCTCGACCATTGCCATAATCCACAGTGGTACCTTGAAATTCTTCGCTTCGTTAAAAAATATAGGACGCAGTACCCTGCGGCAGCGGTTGCGAAACACGGCGCAGCCGTTTTTCTTTTTTACAATAAAGCAAAACCTGTTGCAAGCATCGGGAGATTGCAGAATCTTCAGGCTTAAAAAGCCAAATTTTACCCTTTCGCCCCTTGAGGCTACGGTGTTGTAAGAAGCCTTTGAAGGAAACCGAAAATTTTTCAGCGAATTACTTTTTGTAGATCTCATCGCTAACGGTGAGTCTTTTACGGCCCTTTGCACGGCGGCTGCTGAGTACATCACGCCCCCAACGGTCTTCCATGCGGTGCATAAAACCGTGTTTATTGGCGCGTTTGCGGTTATGGGGCTGGAATGTTCTTTTCATAGATAAACAAATATAGAAAAATTTTTAGGCGTTGTCAAGGGGGTATTCCGATTTCAGCTAAAACATCGCTCTTATCAAAAGAGACACTCCGCCCAAATTCCAAGAATCCAAAATACCGTTCTTATCGCCGGACTTAACTTCAAGGCTCAAATACCCCATTTCACCCCAAACAGAGAAACCTTTCCATTCCCAGAAATGATAACCCAAAAATACCCCATAGCCACTCCCCAAAGGGTCAAAATCCGCCTCTGCCTTGCCCCAAGAAGAATAAATTTCCGTACCCGGAAGCATCCAGTAATAGCGGAAAAACAGGCTGAAATAATCACCCTCCTTTAGTGAAATTAAATCCGGGGAAATCAGCAAGCGGTATTCCGCAAAAAGAGGAAATGCTTGCAATACATACTTAAAATTATGGGATTCGCTATTCATATCTGTTAAAACAACCGATTCGTTATCATATAAGAAGCCCGCGCCCAGCCCTAAAGAATGTACATCGTTAAACTGCCATATTATGCCTGCCGTTATGGGAAATGCCAAATTTACGGTCTGAAAATTCTGCCATATCGGGCGGGTGATATTGTCGTTAGTTGGATCTGCTAAATATTCATTTATGTAATCATTTTGGTATTCATCAAATTGGGTAGCTAAAAGGGCATCGAACTTTGGGCGGTCGTTAAAATTTATAAACTGCGCGCCCACTGAGACAAAAAAGTAAAGCCCGGGTTTTATTTTTGTGGAATCTGCGGTAACTGTTGTGTCAATTTGAACTGTGTCTGCACGATTCGTATCTGCAATAATCGTATCAATGCCGATTGTATCAACGCTAATTGTATCAACAACGCTTATTGTATCTGCGTAGGTTGTATCCACGTAAGTTGTGTCTGCCCGAGTTATTCCAAAGCATAAAAAGATGCAAAAAACTATCGCATTTACTATTTGCCCTCTCAGCCACTCCTCGCCATAAATCGGAATTCCAAATTCCTTTGCTTTTTCCAGTTTGCTACCTGCATTATCGCCCGCCAATACCCAAGATGTTTTTTTGCTTACGGAACTGCTCACTTTTGCGCCATTTGCTTCCAAAACTGCTCTCGCCTCTTCCCTATCCATGTTCGGCAAAGTTCCCGTTAAAACCACTGTTTGCCCGGCAAAAATCGTACCGCTGGTGCCTTTGTATTCGGTGTTTATGCCTATTTTCTTTATTTTTTCCAACCAATCCTCACCCAAAGGGGAATGGAAAAATTTGTAAATGCTCTCTGCAATTATTTCACCAATGCCATTTATGTTTTCCAATTCCTTTTTTTCCGCCTTTGCAACAGCATCTAGGGTTTTAAAATGCTTTGCCAAAATTTTTGCCCCATTCACCCCAACATGGCGAATGCCAAACGCCGCAAGCAGCCTCTCCAAACTGTTGCTCTTGCTCTTTTCAATACCATCCATCACTATTTGCGCACTCTTTTCTGCCATGCCGTCTAAAGCAGCCAAATCCTCTTTTTTTAACTTGTAAATATCCCAAACTTCCTTTACCATGCCCTTGCTCAACAACGTTTCTATAAGGGCTTGACCAAGATTCTCTATTTCCATAACCTTGCGAGAAACAAAATATTCCAAAAATCCCTGCAACTGTGCCATGCATTGTAAATTTTCGCAACGCAAATCCACATCTTCTTTTAAAAGCTTTTCGCCGCACACCGGGCAAAATTCCGGTTCTTCTACAGGCTTTGCATCAGAGGGTCTGAGCTCGGTTTTAATATCGACAATCTGCGGGATTATTTCCCCGGCTTTTTCAACTCCGGCTAAATCGCCTATTTGCAGATTTAATCTTTTTATTTCATCAAAATTGTGAAGCGTTGCCCTTTTTACGGTTGTTCCGCCCAGCAAAACCGGTTTTAAATTTGCAACCGGAGTGATTTTTCCGGTGCGCCCAACTTGAATATCAACGCTCAAAACTTCCGAATAAACCCGTTCCGCTTTGAATTTATAAGCTATTGCCCAGCGGGGTGCTTTTGAAGTTCTGCCCGCCTCTTTTTGCTGAGAAATGCTATTTACCTTCACCACCATTCCATCTATATCAAAAGGCAAAGTCTTACGTTGCTTATCAAAATAATCCCTAGCCTCCAAAATCCCCTGCACGGAATCTTTGACAAAATATTCAAAAACTTTGAAGCCTATCTTTTTTAGGAATGCCAAATTGTCGCTGTGAGTTGAGAGTTGAGAGTTGTTTGGAGTTGAAAGTTGAGAGTTGAGAGTTGAGAGTTGAGGGTTTGAGGCTGAGAGTTTTTGGTATGCTAGGAATCTTAGATTTCTTTTTGCGGTTTCTTGCGGGTCTTTTAGCTTTAAGCTGCCGGCTGCGGTGTTTCTTGGGTTTGCATAGGCGGGTTTGCCTTGAGAAATAAGTTCTTCATTTAATTTTTCAAATGTGGAATGTTCCATATACACTTCGCCGCGAACTTCAAGCTCACCGCTTGGGGCATTTGCCAAAATTTGCGGAATGTCTTTTATGGTTCTTATGTTTGAGGTTACATCGTCGCCGGCTTCGCCGTCTCCGCGTGTAAGGCCGCGAACAAGTTTTCCGTCTTTGTATAAAAGCGACATGCTAAGTCCGTCTATTTTTATTTCGCACACATATTCAATTTGCCCTTCTATAAGCACATGAAGCTGACGTTCCCAATCCAATACCTCTGCCTCGTTGTAAGTATTTGCTATGGAGAGCATGGGAATTTTATGAACAATGCGTGTAAAATCGCTCGCATTTTCCTTTCCCACCGTTTGCGTTGGAGAGTCGGCTTGCCTCAATTCGGGGAATTTTTTTTCCAAAGCCTCCAGTTCCTTTAAGGCCGCATCAAATTCAAAATCGGAAAAAAGAGTTCTTTGGCCTTCGTAATACAAGCTATTTGCCTCTTTGAGCTTAGAGGTCAGTTCCATGATTCTGTTAAGTTCGTAGGGCATAAAAAACGTATTCAAGTTAGAAAATTGAAAATATACCATGGGAAATCCGTACAGTATTTTCTATATTAGCGTGAGCTTAACTTTTTGGAGAAAAATTTTAAATGATAGCAAACGATAAAAAAGTATGGAGCATACATGCTAAACTAATAGTTATTTTGGTTTGCTTAACTATTTTTCCCTTACTTGCATTTGTAACCTATTCTCTGCTTCAAAATCATAGTATTATGGAACAAGTGAAGCAGACCTCCCTTGAAAATTCAACAAATTCCCTAAACGCTGGCGCAGTAGAAAACATAGAGAGAATGACTACGGATATCGCCAAAAACCTAGCCGATTTTCTCTACGGGCGCGATGATGATATTCGCTACCTAGCCAATATCGCCGGTTCGTTAAACGGTGATATTAAATCCATTGAAAAAAACTATTCCGCCTTTGTTCGCTCAAAAACAAAAAGAATCGTAGCACAAACCGAGTGGGTTCTTTCAGAAGACGGCAGCCACTGGATTAGCAAAAATATTCCCGATATGTCCGGCTCCATCGGCAAAAGCAGCAATAAAAACAACAACGATTCCGTGAACGGAGCAACCTTCAACCCAATAGCGGCAGACGGCTTGAAATATATAGATGTTCCCCTGTACGATGAAGTTACATTTATCGGGTTAGACGGCAAGGAAAAGATTAAAATCGGAACAACAGACAGCCCGAATTCCACTAAGATTCGCTATGCGAACTATTTTAAAACCGGTGACCTAAAAGATGTGTCTCAAAAAAAGAATACATTTATTCAAGCGGAGACATATTATCCTGCCCTTAAAGAATTGACAATCGAAAAAGACAACAACATCTACGTATCCGATGTTATAGGTGCATACGTAGGCTCTAATTATATAGGTATGTACACAAAGCAAAATCTGGAGAAAATATCTGAGAAACGTGGTTATAAAATAGAATACATGCCTGAGGAACAGGCTTTTGCCGGCAAAGAAAATCCTATTGGAAAAAAATTTGAAGGAATAGTGCGATGGGCAAGCCCCGTTTATGCAAACGGTGAAAAAATAGGCTATGTGACTCTTGCCTTAAATCAGAGCCACATAATGGAATTCGTTGACCACAAAACCCCTATGAAAGAAAGATATACTGAGCTTTCAAGTGCTTATGAGGGCAATTACTCGTTTATATGGGATTATCAAAGCAGAAGCATAGCCCACCCGCGCCATCACTCTATTTACGGTTTTGATCCGGAAACAGGTGAAGAGCAAATTCCTTGGTTGATGACAACGGAATACAATATGCTTTTGGAAAAAAGCGGTGTTTCCGAAGAACAAGCAAAAGAGATGACCCAGGAGCAAAGATTTGCCGCATTGAAAGCCAACTGGAAAAACCTGATAAATAAAGCTGCAGACGAAACGGGAAAACCGGTTTATGATTTGATAGTCGGAGTTCCGACATTCAAAAATCAGAAAAGAACAGACATGGAAAAGCCGGACCCGGATCACACGCCCGCACCGGATTTAACAATGCTGGGTTATGTAGGTTTAGACGGAAGATACTTAAACAACGCTCCGCAATGCACAGGTTGGCTGGACTTAACAAGGAATGGCGGTTCCGGTTCTCTTTACATTCTTTGGAGCGGAATTTACAAATTGAATACAGCCGCAGCTATCCCTTATTACACAGGGCGTTATGCACCTAGCGAAGAAAATAATTATTCAAAAGTCGGCTTTGGATTTGTCGCCGTAGGTTCCGGCATAGAGAGTTTTACGGAACCGGCAAGAGAATCGGCAGGAGTCATGGATAGTTTCCTTAAAGAGATGAGGAAAAAAGTGATAAAATATACCGTTTTCTCACTTCTCATATTGCTCATAATTGTTCTAATAGTTTCTTTTATAATGTCCAAATGGCTTTCCACAAGCATAAATTCCCTTTTGCGGGGCATAGCGAAATACCGTGCCGGCTGGCGGCAATTCCGCTTTAATTCCAAGAGAAGCGATGAGTTCGGAGAACTTGCCGGTTCCTTTGATATGCTCGCGGAAAACATAGAACAAAGCGCTTCTTATTCAATTGCTATAACAGATATTGAAAAAAATATAATTTACATGAACCCCATCGGTTTATCTTTGCATAAAAACGAAACTTTAGAAGAATTAATAGGGAAACCCTATTCAAAATACAGTTTGTATCCCGAAAAAACCGAATACGATCCGTTTTATGCTCACGAAAACGGAATAGAAGCCTCTACCTACCATGATGAAATAAACGACATATATATAAGGGGCAAAGTTATGCCGCTTTTGGACAGCAACAACTCAAAAATCGGCTACATAATAGAATCTTATAACGTAACGGAAATTGAGAAGCGAAATCGTGTTTTGGAAGAGCAGCGGGATAAACTTGCGAAAACGCAGATAGACTTAAAAGAAGCTTTGCTAAAAGCTCAGGAAGCGACCAATGCAAAAAGCATATTCTTGGCGAACATGAGCCACGAAATTCGTACCCCGCTAAATGCTATAATGGGTTTTTCCGAAGTGGAGCTTATGAACAAATTGCCGCCAAGCACTGTGGGAAATATAGAGAAAATTTATAATTCCAGCAAAATATTGCTGAGTATAATAAACGATATTTTAGACATATCAAAAATAGAAACCAGCCAAATTCAACTGAATTTTCTTGAATTTGATTTGCCAAGCATTATAAACGATTCCATTACAATGAATTTAGTACGCATAGGCAGTAAACCCATTAGACTTCGCGTTATTGTAAGCGAAAATCTTCCGCAAAGGCTATACGGAGACGATTTGCGGCTCAGGCAGATTTTCAACAATTTACTTTCAAACGCCATAAAATATTCAAACAGCGGAACTATTACTTTTTTCGTAGAATCCAAGATTGAAAAGATATCTGAAACGAAAACTATTTGCAATTTGAGTTGTTATGTTCAAGACATGGGAATAGGAATTTCCGAAGAAAATTTACAAAATTTATTTGTTGATTATCAAACGATTAGCGTACAAGCCCACCGTAACGCAACCGGAACAGGACTGGGCCTTGCTATTAGTAAGAAATTAATTGAGTTGATGGACGGAGAAATACACGTAGAGAGCAAATTGAACAGAGGAAGTAAATTTTCATTTTATGTAAAAATCAAAGTTGCAAATGAAAATCCCATTGGCGAAGAAATTGCCCAGAACCTGATGTCTTTGAAATACATAAATTCTCAACAAAGAAAAAAAGAGACTTTCCTATTTGAAGAAATGCCCTACGGGCGAATATTAATAGTTGATGATATTGTTACAAATATCGAAGTTGCCAAAATGCTTATGGAACCCTATAAAATGAACATTGATACTGCCAAAAACGGCCAAGAATCTTTGGACATGATTAGGGAACAAAAGAAAAAATATGATATAATATTCATGGATTACATGATGCCGGGAATGGACGGTATCGAAACAACAAGGCTTATTCGCGAATCCGGTTACAAAGGCACAATAGTTGTGTTAACGGCAAATGCCGTTGTTGGTGCAGATAGGATGTTTAAAGAAAATGGATTTGACGATTTTATTTCAAAGCCAATAGACATAAAGGAGTTAGATGCAATTTTAAAGAAATACGTTCGCAACACCGAACTATCAGACTCAGACGCCATTAATGGACAATACAAGATTTGAACTTGTGACCTCTGCCGTGTGAAAGCAGCGCTCTGAACCTGCTGAGCTAATTGTCCTAGGTCGGTGAAAATGCCGTTTCTATCGTGTGAATAGCCGTTTCGCCCTTGTTTCATCGCCTTTTCCCGCATATGGGTAATATAGAAAATTATAAACAAGGCTACCTAAAACTACATTCAATGTATCCTATGGTAGCCGTTTTTTCTAATTTCTGTTACCTAGTTGTTACCTAGTAAAACGAGGTTATATGGCAAGCATCTATTTTTCGCTTGGGACA
>LIUH01000169.1:0-3688 GCA_001462225.1 Fibrobacteria bacterium GUT31
CGGCTCGGTGCCTCCATCTGCACGGAATAAGTTCCGGCCGGCAATCCGAGTTCCAAAGATTTACCGCTTATTTTGTAAAGCTCGGCTACCAAGTTCCCCTTATTGTCCCTGATAAAAAACCTGCCTTCCAGATTTTTTTCCAAAACAAGCCCCGCGCTCATTTCACGCAAATCGGTTATCACAACATCACCCGTGCCGGCGAGGTTCATATCCCTGCTCGGGTGCTGAGTGCCGCCGCTTGTGCTTTGGGTGCTTTGCAGGGTTTCATTAAATGCGAACTGGTATGCCTCGTTCAGAGTCACCTTGCTATCCCCGTCCATATCCGCCGCGCCACGCAAACCGCTAACCAAGGCGTGGGTAAAAAAACTGCCTCTTATGCGGTCGCTCTCCTGGCTCGCCTCGTTTTCGTTGGAACTGGTCAAAAATGCATAACCGGTCATTTCGCTGCTGGCATCTTGCATAAATGCAGGTTTTGAGACACCGCCCTTTGTTCTGGTGATGGTCCCGGAACCGCAAGCATCCAAAACAGCTATTTTGACATCTGCATTAAGGCTATTAACGTTTTTGCGAAAATTCGCCCAGCTATAAATTTCATTGCCGAGCCTCAAACCTTTATCGTCTGCATGGCCACTGTAATATACAAGCACCTCTTTCCTAGTGTCCGATTTTTTATTCTGCAAACGCTTTTCAATCTCCGCAAAGCCGCTTTGCATGGTCTGGATACTTGGATTTGAGATCCGCAGAACATTGTTCTTGTCCACGCCGCCCATTTGGGAGAGGACTTCGGCAAAGGAGTTGGCATCACTCTCTGCGTAGCGGAGTTTCACTCTATCCGTGCCACCGTTATTTGCACCGGCAACCAGCAGAAAGCGTTCAATCTTCTGGGGAGCGGCATATAAAAAAGCCACAAAAACGAGCAAAAAAGCAAAAATAGTTTTCTTCATACCTCTTAAACACTTAAAGTAGGAAAAAGTGTTACTTTTTTCTGACTTCGACAATTTTTGGCCTTGAGGAGGCCTGCGTTTTCTACCTTTTTTTAATGAAAAAACTTCTCGCCCTGCTCCTGTTTTGCACGTTTCCTCTGTATGCGGGATTTGTGATTTCAGACGGCGAAAGATTTGTCGAATTGAGGCTATTTTTAAAAGATTCCCTTCAAATAGAAAAATTCAACAAAAATTCGGATTACAGAATTCAAAACACAACGACGGCTGGGCTTTTTCTAAACGGACTGGTAGCGCCAAATCTCTCCTTTGATGCCTTTGCGGAAGTCAATACGGATAAAGAATCCGGTTTAACTTATTTGCAGCATAATTACGAGCCATATATGGGCTATCCCTACGACTTGTTAGGCGATGACGGGCGTACCTGGGGTTTTTTTAAAGCCCGCACGGATTGGCAAGCAATGCCTTATTTCAAAATTTCCGGTGGCTACGATTATATAACCTATGGACCTGCAAGGCATAATAAACTTACCCTGCGAGGCGGTGATTTTTACTGGAGCGCAATTCAAGATACTTCGGAATACGCTTGGATAAAAAGGCCTGTGCCGACACCCTTTATGGGTTTTGATTTAAATTTGGATTTCATTTCTTATTCTCAGTACGCAATGCAATTAAAAAACCAAAAAGATTATAGAAAGTATTTGCACGCCCATCGGCTAGGTTTTAACATTTCCGATAATTTTAACATAGGATTAACGGAAACCATAGTTTACGGCGAAGGAAAAGATGAACCGCGTTCAATGGAAGCTATATATGTCGTTCCCTTTGTTCCCTATCTCTTTGCACAACACTACGTCGGCGATAAAGACAATGCGGCAATGTCGGCGGATTTTTCTTGGAAATTATTTAATCGCTTTGAGATTTACGGCGAATTATTTATAGACGATTTGAATACCATAACATCTTTTTTTGATGATTCGTGGTGGGGCAATAAATGGGCTACCTCTATTGGAATAGCCATAGACTCCGCAAAAATCGGCATGTTCAACTGGGATTATAATTTTGAATACACACGCATAGAACCTTGGGTTTACACCCATCATAAGGGGCCGGGCAACGATTATTCGCATTTCGGAAATTCTCTGGGTTCCGATTTAGGCCCTAATTCAAGGGAGTTTTACAGCCGCTTAGGTATTTCTTTTAAAAATATTCTGCGCTTTGATTTATCCGTATCCGACATAGCAAAAGATACCGCATTCGGCGGCAGGCTTGAGGATATTCATGGACCTGAAGACGCAACGGATAAAAAATATTTAAATTCACAAAGCACCCTGCGCTATCAGGAATATGGTGCGGCAGTTTTGTTTAGGCCATTTTCCGTTTTGAGCATAGGAGCGAAACAGTATTTGATCTTCGGTGAGTATAAGGGGTATAGAACAGAGGTGTTTAGCGGGGTAATTTTTTAGAGTTGAGAGTGGAGAGTTTAGAGTTGAGAGTTATTTTTTTATTTTTGTGTTTATTGTTGTTTGTGAATGTTTTTGCTTGGAATCCTACTCCGCAGATAATTGAGGAACAGGTTGCGCAAACTGCATTTACACAGCTCACTGATTTTCAAAACGCCGCACGGCCTGAGTACAACGCTTACTTATTTGCAGGCATAATCTATTTGCCGCTCCCAAGCCAAAGCGAATTATCAACCGGATGGGGCATCCACGAGGGCTTTGCCTCTAGGCAGCGCATGGGAATTTGGATAACGAACGATTTTAAAAGTTTACGCTACGGATTAGGTTGGTTTGGAGAGCGGCAAGGATGGGACAACGAAGATTATTTGTTTCTTCCGCACAGGGGGAATTTTTCACAGATAAATCAAATTCACACTTTAGGTTTAACGGTTGCAGACAGTTCAAAGCATTTATTGTTCGGGGGCGGGCTTCAATATTTAAACGCAAAAAATGAAACTTTTAGATGGTGGCTTTTGGGAACGTGGAGCCGATTTTCCATTATACCGAATTTTCACAAAAGCGATTTGCAATTTATAAATACGCAACTATTTTTACAAGCCAGAGAACTCCGAGGCAATAAAGATTCATGGCAAAATTATTTACCGGATTTGGAGTTTTCATTTTATTCGAAAGATTCCGTTAAAATGTTTGTTTCGCAAAATATATTCAAGCAAAGGCTTTACCTGGAAACCGCTTTTTGGACGCAACCCGGAGATTTTGCCTGGGCGGCCATTAAATATTACATAGAACCGTCTCGCTTGGTGGCTTTTGAAGCCACGGCTACCAAAAAAGAGAGCGACGAAATCTATTATGGCGGCGGCATAACCCTTCCGTTTTTGCGAGTGGCATATAACCACGCAGACGACTATGAAACCTTTTTCAAAAGCCGTGGAATTTGGATTATTGAATTTCGCATGGCACTCGGAACATCCGGAGAATCCTTCTTTTCATTGAAAGCACCTAAACAAGCTCCTAGCGAAGTAAAGGAACTCCCTGCGAATAAACGTGAACTGAACCCGAACAGCGGAGAATAAATATGTTAAAGCTAATTTTTGCGCTCCTTCTCTCCTCCTGCACACACTGGCTAATTGACACCGAAACCCGCATTCAAATGCTAAACGGCACGAGCAAGGAAATCCGCGATTTATCCCTGATTTCCTCAAACGGGCAAACTATTGTTTGGATCCCGGAAACTCTTAAAACCGGTGAACGCTCAAGAGTTTATGAAAAAGAATGGGTTGGAGA
>LIUH01000169.1:3797-4164 GCA_001462225.1 Fibrobacteria bacterium GUT31
TTATGAAAAAGAATGGGTTGGAGAGTTTAATTTTGCAATTTTTTCCGGAGATTCGCTAATACATTTAGGAGTCCATAAATTAAACGGCGGCACTGTTTTGGCGCAAATAGGAGAAGAAAACGGAAAGTTTGTAATGTGGTTCAGGTGATAAAACAACCGGTGAATTTTCTATATTTACCCGCAAATGCCCCTTTTTAGCAAAATAATGCCGTTCTCCAGACCCTGCACCACAGGTTCTATCAGACCCTCTCATACAGGCTCGGCATCATATGGCATAATTGCACCTACATGCAAAAATCCGGCAGCTAAAAACGTTGTGAAATCACTACGTAATATGCATAATATCTTATTACATTTACCCCCCCCG
>LIUH01000170.1 GCA_001462225.1 Fibrobacteria bacterium GUT31
GGTTGTTTTGACGGTTACAAAAAATTAGAGAGATGCCATTTATATATCCGGCAGTTCCTGATGAATATTTAGCGTCGATGGGATTTCGTTTCGTAATGGTGAAAAATTATATATTATTTTATATTGTTGAAGAAAAAGAAATAAATATTTCTAGATTTTTGTATGGTCATAGAGATTGGATAAATATATTAGAAAATTCAAATTAATAACCGCCGTTTGTCACCCACAAAAAAAGGGCTGCCCTTTTGGACAGCCCCTTGTAAAATCAATCTGCGGGTGGATTAGTTTCCAGCGCTGTACACCTTAATCTGCTTAATGCTAAAGCTTCCAATGCCGCTAGGAACAACAAGCCCATCAGCCGGATTTACTCCGTTCACTCTAAGTTTAAAAGCACAACTCCAGTCTGGATTTGAATTCATTTTTTCCGCATCCTCTACAGATAAAACGAAGGATCTACTAAATGGTGTATTTTTGGAAGAGAATGACGGGTTCCAACCGCCAAGCGGCCTCCACCATTCCTGTTCTCCATTACCTTTATCATATCCATTACCAGTATTGACTAATAACCCACCACTAGCACTGTCATTGGGACCGTTCAAGAATGTTCCTTCAATTTCAATTCTGTCACCAGCCTGTAATGGTCTGGTATTAACACTCAAACCTGAAGCCCAGTCTAAAAAGTCATTAACCTTAAGTTTTATAGTACCACCATCGTTGATTATTGCGAAGGTTACCTGTATTGGATGATGTCCTTCATCATCATCCCATTCTTCAAGGTTGCCAGCGGGGCTTATCGGGATAGCACCAGATGCATGATCATCACCAAACGCATTATTCCAATCACCCCAATTATCAATTTCACCTACCGATGTCGTCAGTGTTTGAAGTCGTGTAGCCAAATCCAGCAATACTCTCGCACTCGCCACTGCCTTTACCGTTACGTTGCATTGTGCTGTTTTTTCACCGTCAACAGTAGTAACTGTAATAGTTGCCGAACCTGCGCTAACACCCGTAATCGTCCCGTCACCGGCAACTGTTGCTACGGAGGGAGCATTTGAACTCCATGTTACATTTTTGTTGGGCGAATTACCTGGTAAAACATTTTCGGTAATTTTCACAGAGTCTCCCTCAAACAAATTGAGAGTGCCTAAATCCAAACTTACGCTTTGTACGAAGGAATTTACCGTTACTGTACATGTTGCCGATACTTCCACTGTCTTAGCGGTAATTGTCGCCGTTCCGTGTCCTACGGCAGTTACTTTTCCGTTGATTACACTTGCTACGGAAGGATTGCTGGAGACCCAAGATACTGTCTTATATGTCGCATTACTTGGATTAACAGTGGCACTGAAGGTACGAGTATCGCCTGTGGTTAAAGTGAGGGTACTTTGTAAACCGGTTATACTGGTTGCAGCAACATGAGTAGGGGCAGTAGTTTCTATCTTGTATTTCGCCGTAATCTGCGCATTTCCGGTAATGGTTACAGTAGTCGTTGGATTTGTGGAAGCCGCGATGGTACCGCCTGTTACCGTCCATTGATCAAATACGAGACCGCTTGGGGCGGGGCCTGCTGTTATGGGAATGGCATTGTTGGCGAAGTATTTACCTGTCCAACCGGGCTGAACAGTTATAGTATTAACTTTAATCGGCGCGTTGCAACCATCTGTAAAAAACGTAACATCGTACGCATTATCTTTGGTAATGCCGATATCAGCAATGTTTGAATAACCGCCAAAATATTTTGGCAAGAAATTGTAAACCATCGTGTTTCTTACGTCGTTCAGATACTTTCTGGCATCATCTACTTTACTTTGATAAACTGATGTCCAAGGGCCGCCGGGATAGCCCCACCTGGAAAAATAAGTGCCGGGGTCAGTTTCATTATAGCCCATAAGCGGTCTGTATAAATTCTCATAACGAGTTAATATAGGTCCGAATTTATCGGGGTGAAAGTTTACATTGTAAAGGTCCATCATTGTATTGACAAACTTCCTGCAAAATTCTTCGTTTGCCAATAACGCTTTGAAAAGCCGGTTGTTATCATAACCTCCGCTTGGATTACTGCTTTCGTTCAGGATTTTTTCAATGGCATCTTTAACACTACCACTTGCATAAAGTCCCATGGCAAATTCCGTATCGAACATCTGGTAACGCCATTTTGTGTCGCCATAGATGTTGTTTGGTACTTGGGTGTGCGTCCTCCACACACGGTAGTTATTACTAGGCCAGTCCTCATTGCTGATGTATATTTCCGCCGCCCAATAATCAATAAAGTTATCAATGTCAAATACAGCGCAAAAAGCCTCGTAGTTCGCCTGATTGGACATATCGTTGTTTTTCATAGCTATCATTTGTTCATAAAGCGCCTCGCCCCCCAGATCTGCGCCATCATCTAACTCACCATTGTCGTAAGAGATAACGTTTTCATTTTGAACGCCGTATTTATAACCTGTGTGGTTATCGCTGTACCTTTCCTGAAGGTTATAAGGACCCCAGTATTCACCATTCAGGTAAACTATACACGGGTCTCCTGCCTGCGTGGCAAAACTGCGATCGTTGAGCAGTTCTTGTAAAAACAAATCGTAAAATTTTGTGTACTCGCTGTCGTTAGCGCCGCTTCTAAGCATAAAGCCTTTAAATGTGTCAACACGTGTTTTCCCGTCAGCTTTAACAGCGCCGGGTATCAGGTCATAAGTACCTCTGCTAAGATTTTTTATTCCGTAATTTTCCTTAAAGTACACGGTAAAACTTTTTTGACCTGTTCCTCTGGAATATCCGCCGCGGACGCGGATGCCAACTCCGGTAGAGAACTGTAAATTTCTATTGCTTGTACCGTCAAAAATTTCTAAAAACGCCGGGCGTTCCCAGAGTTCTCCCTTCTGTCGGAAATTATACATAGGGCCTTGATCTGACCATCTATTAGTCGAGGCTCCCCTAACCATGATGCCTGTTTGCTCACTCACCAAACCATCTGGGGCAGAAACTAAGGAGATAATGCGAGTATTCGCGTATGCGGTAGGAAGACTTCCGACAAAATATGTTTTTGTTACAACATCGCCGACTTGGTCTCCGCCGACAACCGCTATCGCGCGAATTATCGTAGCTTTTGGTACTTTTGCGTCAGTTAGACCAGTATAAACTTGCGGTACATCTCCACGAGGATCATTGGGAACCATATACATTTGTTCATGATTTGCGGTTGACGATAAAACATTCGGCTGCACCGGATTATTGCGATTCCTCACGGAAATGGGAGCAGTGTATTTAGTAGAACTAGTTGTGGGAATACTTCCGTCTGTTGTGTAATAGATAGTGCTTCCCACAGGACCTGTTATTGTAAGGTTGAACGGCGCAGTAGAAAGCCCGCTGTCTTTTGAAAATGTAAGGTATCTTGAATTGCCTGAGTTGGGGTTGGAGTATGGAGTAGCGCCGCCATTACCATTCTTATTAGGTCCTTCCGGGTCAGGCTCCTCACAGGAAGCAAACAAAAAGCAGAGAGCAAGCAACGAAAGGCATAGTGCTTTGGTTATTAGATTTAATTTTTTCATATTCTCCTCCTATTCCGCAAATTGTGGTGTATAAGTGCCGTCGCCTAAGTATCTGGGACGGAATTTGACAACATCACCATCACTTATGCCGTTACTACCTGATTGAGTACGGTAATCAACAGTTCCAAAATCGGTGCTGTTGTCGTCGGTATCGGTAAGTGATAACCGGCGGATAGCAATGTGCTTGGTCATTCCTACTATAAATGCGGTTTCATAACCGTCAATAAGATCGCCAACATCCGTATTGACTGCGCCAAGCATATCAACATAATCTTTGGCTTTCCCGCCGGTCATGGCAAAAGGATTTTCAACAGTGAGCTTCTGCTGATTGCCTATAACAGCGACCTTGAAACTTTGATTGTACAAAGCAAAACTGGCTGTTTGATCATAGTTTTCAATAATCAAACGGCGGGAACTATGCAGCGTACCTTCATTGCCTCGAATAAGGAAAGAACTATGGGCGGGAATGGTTCCGATCAATTTAATTACTTTCCAGCTTGGATCGGCGGGTGGGGTGTTGTTATTGGTTCCGTCCGCATATTGCAGAGAGTATTTGTCAGTCAAGGTGATCGGGCTGTTGGTATTGTTGTACAATTCAACAAAACTATGG
>LIUH01000171.1 GCA_001462225.1 Fibrobacteria bacterium GUT31
GTTATTATTTAACCGTATGGAATACCGCTACGGAACCGGAAAATGATTACGTTACGCCAATCATTGCCAAAGCCCCCAAAGCATCCATGCTAAAAGCATGGGCCCAAAACGGTACCTTGCGCTTGAGCGGCTTAACTGCGGGCAAAGCGTGGAACGTTTACACAGCTTCGGGTGCTTTGGTTCATAAAGGCGTTGCGAACGGCACGGAAGCGGACTTGCGTTTGAACGCCGGCGGAGTTTATTTTGTGAGAAGCAACGGGCAAACGATAAAGGTGGTGAATAATTCTGCCAGATAATTTCGCTTTTTCCAATAAAAAAATGTATATTTATTGGAAACGGAGTTTTTTGCTATGTTTAATCGTTTAATTATATTGCTCTCTGCGTTTGCATTCGTGTTTTTAGCCGCATGTGCCGGCTCCAAAGGCAGTCAATCATCTTACGATGACGATGATGACGGCGGTGGCGGCGGTGGCGGTGGTCGCAGAGAGGCCACTGTAAAAGCAGATGAGCTTAAAGAAGCTCATAAAGAAGCTGTTAACGTAACGGAAGAAAATCATAATATGTCCAAAGAGATTTTTGACTTGAAGAACAAACTCGGCTTACCCACCGACGAATAAGCTCCTTATAATCAAATAGACTATTGCCCCTGCCGTATATCCCAAAGCGGCCAGCGGGGCTATCTTTCTTAAGAACCAGCCAAAAGTCAGGTTTCTGTCTATGCCCATAGCGGCAACTCCTGCCGCAGAACCTATCACCAGCAGGCTTCCGCCGGTGCCGGCACAATAGGCTATAAACTCCCACAGAAAATGGTCTTGAGGGAACATCTCCAAACTGTACATTTTCATTGTAGCCGCCACTAGAGGCACGTTATCGACTATTGCCGAAAGAACGCCGATTAGATAAACTATTATGCGATGGTCCTTGCTCACATAATCCTCTAGTATTTTGGCAAAAGACGCGAGTTGCCCGGTTGTGCCCAGAACTCCGACCGCAAGCAAGATGCCCGCGAAGAACAAAACACTTGCCATATCAATCTTTTGGAGGGCATAAAAAATGTTCAAACGATTTGGAACATCGCGGCCATATTTGCGCCCTAAAAATTCAACAACCGACCATAGAATGCCTAAAATAAAGAATACCGCCAGATACGGCGGAACATGGAAAAATGTTCTGATTAAAGGCACCGTCAAAAGACCGCCAACCCCTACGAGAAATATCAGGTTTCTTTCGCCGCGAGGAGTTTCGAGAGTCTCCGGTGGAGGCTCGGAGCCTTCGTAAACTTTGCCTTTGACAAAAAAATTCAAAACGATGAGAGGCACCATTAGGCAAACCAAGCTCGGCAATAATACGGTTTTGATTATGCTTAACGCAGAAACCTGCCCGCCAATCCAAAGCATTGTGGTGGTCACGTCGCCAATGGGGCTCCATGCGCCGCCTGCATTCGTGGCTATAACTATCATGCCTGCGAAGTAAAGCCTTTTTCGCGTATCGCTGACGAACTTGTGGGCTAAGGTCAACGTAATTATTGTCGCCGTTAAATTACCCAAAAACGAAGAAAAGATGAAGGCTATCCATGAGAGTATCCACATGAGAACCTGGGTATTATTGGTTTTTATGCGAGAAGTGATTATCGAAAATCCGTCATTTATGTCTATGATGCACGCTATTGCCATTGCGCCTATCAAAAAGAAAAGGATTTGCAATTCTTCAAAATTATGCAATAATTCCGCGCTCGCTTGTTTAATCCCGTCTTCCCCGGCTAAATATCCCTGATACTTGAACCATATAAGCCAAAGAATCGTTCCCAAAAACAGCGATGTCGCGGCTTTATTTGTTTTTATGGGGTGTTCCAAAGCTATGGCTATGTAGCCAAGCACAAAAATAATAGCTATAGCGGTAAAAAGCATAGTTATGTAAATATAGTAAGCGATGATTAACTGATTTAGGGAGTAGGGAGTGGCTAGTAGGGAGTAGACAAACAAGTTTATCCGCATTTACTATATTAGCCCCAGTGAGAAATAAAAATAGGAGTTCTCTTATGAAAAAAGTTCTAATAACTGCCCTTCTTTGCTCGGTATCCGTTTTTGCCGCCTGGGATAAATTCCCGGTGATTGAAAAAGGTAAAGGAGAAGCAAAATTTTCTTGGTCAACCGGTAGCCAAGGCAGCCAACCCACGGGTGAATCAGACGGATTCTACGGAATTCGCTATGCCCCCATAGCTGATTTGGAGTTTGCCGCATTTGCCAATGATAACTATACGCTGGGTGCACGCTACCAGATTTTATCTGTTTTGAGCGCAGGCGTTGATGTTAGCTTTCCTCTCCCCGGTGCATTTTGGAGCTTCACCCCGAACCTCCAATTCTCCATGGATCTTATAGAAAAAACACTCGTTTTGGGCAGCAATTTCGAAGTGACTTTCAACACCGAAGCTGAATATTCATATTCCGAAACGGCGGAAACACTAGCTTTTAAATATAAAGCGACCCAAGGCATAGATGCGGCTGCCGGCATTGAATTGGATTTGGTTCTAAACGAGAAGAACACAATATGGGTTAGCTGTGACGTTGAAAAGGGTTTGACAAAAAGCGAGGCAGCCGGCGAAGAGCTTTCCCGGAGTGCCGAAGGCAGAGGCCTTGGCATTTACCCCGCTTTGGGCTATCTGATTACTCTTGGCAACCTTGACCTTGGAACATGGGTTGGTCTTGGCTTTGGTAAAGATGCTGGTAACGAAGAGCTTCTAACTACCGTTGGCATAGACGCTTCTATTAAGTTCTAGTTTTTAGCTTTTAGCCTTTAGCTTTAAAAATAAGTCCCCCTGCCACGGGGGGATTCCTTTTCTGCTTTTTACTCAATGTTTGGGTTTATTACCATTTATATATCTAAAACACCAATAAAACACAAAAAAACATTTTTTCCCTTGCCAAGTGGCAAAAAAAAATCTATATTTGCACGTATAATTTAAACTGCCCACAAGGGCAAGGAGTATAGTCGTGAAAAAAATATCGCTTCTCAGCGTTGCACTCTTAGCTGTAGCGCCAACGTTCTTTGGTTGCAGTGCCAGCTTGTCACTTGATGATGAGAAAAACCAAAACCAGCAAATCGATCCACCGAAGCAACCAGATCCACCAGAGCCAGAGCCAGGTGCCAATATTAATTGGAATTCCGAAAACGGAACCTTGGAAGTTGTAAACAATACAAATAGGGATATTGTGGTGTTTCAGGGGCAAACTCCGCAAGCAAGCAATATTTTAGGCGGGATAAGAGCTTTAAGCACTAAAACGTTCGATATTAGCGATGATGTTCCGGATTTTGAGGTTGGTGGCTTCATGATTTTGCGTGGAGTAAGCCTTGACCAATATGAGGCAAATAAAACCAATCTTTCCGCAGCAAGAATTGATTTTTCCGCTATGGCAACCTACAGGGGTCAGCAAAAATTCCGTGTCGCGATAGAGTCAAACTACGTAGGAGATAATGGTTTTATAGTTAGCAATAGAGGCCGTATAGGCATGGAACTTCGCAAAGACGGTCCTGATGGCGAAAAGGTATCTTATTTGCCTGCATTACAGCAAGAACAAATAATTTATACTTCTACGACTAATGCCATTACTTTGTTCCCTGTCTATGTATTTTACAATAGGCAAGCTCAATCGATTACCACAGTAAAGGCAACTAGCTTATTTGAAACTGTTACAGCATCACCTCGGCCGATTTCGGCAAATCAACAATCATGGCCGGCTTACTATTTCCCAAATGATCCGACAGTCACATGGGAGCAAATTTCAGGACAATTGACATCTCCCGTTGCATACGTGAAAATTGCGTTTAATGTTACAAATCAGTCGGGTTATGTAACAGTCGCAGGTACCAATAGGCTGTATTCTCAAGATGGTTATAATTCTATTAGCGGCGGCGAGACGTTGACATATGAGATAGAAGGCTCCGATGAAGGTATACAAAAGGCCATTATTGTAAATGTATATGGCGGATTAGTTCAGATCCCTGCTCGTTTCGATGTCCAAGATACTCCAAATCCTCTTATCGAAAACGGTTACGATTATGATATTTCTGTTGATAGAATAGGTGGAAACGGGCAAAATTCAGCAGATTACAAGGCTACAATAACTAAGAGAGCGAAACGCGATATTTCCCATCTTATTGAAACTCTGTAATTTTCATGCTTGCTGCAAAACAGCTTAGGCAAATTTGCAAAGCAGCACTGTGTTCGGCAGTGTTGCTTTTTGCCTTGCTGTTTCTTTCTTGCAGCACACAAGAATTTACTCCGGAAGAAAACACCTTTAAAAGCAATGGTGAAAATCCGACGGATAATAATTTCGGAAAAGTTAAATTTGTCAATGAATCGAGCTACAGGGTTAGCATTCGCGAGAGTGCTTTTACCGGGCCTGTTTTAGTAGATACGCTCAAATCAGGAGAAACGCATGAGGTAAATGTGCGCCCGAGTGGTTATGGCTTTAGCACTGTTTTTAGCATAGTATATTTGCCTCAGGTAGCGAGCGGCATGGAATTTTCAAGCGGAGATGTTTGGACCAGTGGCATAGACCCTAATGTGCAGATATCGCAAAATATTGAAGCCGGTCAAACTTACGGGATTCAAATCCCGCAACCGCCAAATTTGGAATTGACGGAAGCCTTTCTCAAAATCGTGAATAATTCGGATAATTCCATCAAATTGATGCGTCTTAATTTGGCTTTTGGTCAGGCCGGCAATAACATAATAGCCGTGCCAAGCGGGAAAACCGGAGTTTACAGGATTGATGGAATAAATGCAAGTACCGCTGAAGTTAATTTTAGTAATTACTTTATAAATCAAGTACTGGATGATCATCCCATGCCGGTCTTTACGGCAAAAAGAGGTTATGTATATACTTTTGAGTTTAATAATGAAAATGAAGAAGAACCAATTAGACAAATCGGAGAGGAGCAGAAATTAATTTTCTGATAAAACATGAAACAATTCCTCTTACTCTGTTTTTTTGCCGCACTGATGAGTTCCTGTTCGGGCTTGGAAGTTCAGGCGGAAACTACGAAATTTTCAATGCAGAATAATTCCACAGTGCATTTGCAAAATGTTGTTTGGAATAATACCGATTTCGGAGATATAGCTCCGGGCAAATCATCTCCGGAGCAAGAGGTTCCTGAGGGAGATAGCCGCATATGTTTTAATATAAGCAACGGTAGCCAATATTGTACGCAAGAACTGATTTCCGGAAAAAAATACAGGACCGGGAAATTTTCATTTTCCGGCTCAACCATTGTTGTGGATTTGGGCGACTCAAAACCAAGCGAGCTTGAATTGGTGTTAATACCGACTAAGCTTTTAATACGAAATAATTCCGGAGTAAATCTGCTAAATGTCACTTGGAACAGTTTCTCTTTTGAAGATATACCCTTAAACTCGTCTTCTGAGCTGGAAGTCATTGAGGGAAGCTATAATATATCTTTTAAATTGAGCAATGGCAAAAGTTACCGCGCAAAAGACCCTACCAAGGTAGAAAAACACAAAACAAAGGAATTTAATTTTTTTAACACAACCATTGTTGTGGATCCGAGCAATTCAAGCGAAAAACTTTTAAGCGAGGTTCTCTAAATGCGGACTAAATTTTTGCTCGCAATTTGCCTCGCGGTTTTAACGCTGCAAACCGTTTGCCACGCAGAGGCAAAAACGCAGTCCAAAGAAAAAAACAGTAAACCGCAAACACAATCGCAAGCACAACCGCAATCGCAATTTGCAATGCTATCCATGATGAACAAGATGTTTACAAGAAACTCAAAACCCGGTCTGGATTTTGACATTTGGCCGATTTTCATGGGCGGAGGAACATTCTTTTTCTCGGAAGAAGGCCCCGACAGCCACTACCCCGGCTACTCGCTCTCCGGCGGCTTAACCTCCATCTTGTATGAGAAATACATATATTTTTTCATAGACGCCTTGTATTCTTACAGAGCTTACGAAGGTACCCCTTCCTCCGATGTTTCTCCGGTGAATTTCCGCATAGAAGAAACCACAGCAGACCTCGGTGCTGCTATCGGCTATGGGATTTTCTATCTAGGCTGCTATGTGCAATTCCCTCTTAGCACTACTATTAGAGTTAGGGAATGGACCTTGGACGACTTCAGCGGGATTTCCAGAACCACCTCTTTTTCCGGTATGGCCGGAATTCGCATAACCGGAGACCATTTGGGCATAGACCTCAGGGTTCTGCTGGGCCAAGGGCCGGGGCAATTCCTAAAGTCCTCGCTCGGAGACCACTGGCTAGGCCAAGTATCGCTAGGCTTCATGGGCGGATTTTAGGCAACGGCACAAATTACAGCAACTGCTTTACTACTTTATGTTTGATGAAAAATGAGATTGTTTTATATCGCCCTAACGAACTTGCCGAGCGTATTGAAGTAAGAATTGATGAGGAAACTGTATGGCTTAATCGTCAGCAGATAGCGATGCTTTTTGGCAGAGACGTGAAAACCATCGGCAAGCATATCAACAATGTTTTTTCAGAAGGGGAATTGGCTCAAGAAGTGGTTGTCGCAAATTTTGCGACAACCACTAGACACGGCGCAATCAAAGGGAAAACACAGACAACAAACGTTGAATACTATAATCTTGATGTAATCATTTCTGTTGGCTACCGTGTAAAATCCAAGCAAGGCACACAATTCCGTATTTGGGCGAATAAAATATTGAAGGATTATTTATTGAAAGGCTACGCCGTGAACAATCGCATGGATCGTTTGGAAGACAATATGGAAGCGTTGAAAAACAAAGTAAATGAAATTGACTTGCAAATAAATACGCATCTCATTCCTACTCAGGGAGTTTTCTTTGACGGTCAGGTATTTGACGCTTACGATCTGGCTTCCAAAATTATTCGTTCAGCCAAACAAAACATTGTGCTAATTGACAATTATGTTGATGAAACCACAATCGTGCATCTAACCAAAAAGAAGGCGAATGTGAAGGTTTTGCTGCTTGCCAAAAATATAAGCAGGCAACTGAGCTTGGATATTCAAAAAGCCAATGAACAATACGGCGGCTTTGATATAAAGCAATTTATTCCAAGCCACGACCGCTTTTTGATTATAGACAGCAAAGAGGTTTACCACTTGGGAGCTTCATTGAAAGACCTTGGCAAAAAGTGGTTTGCTTTTTCTAAAATGGACAAAAGTTCCGTGGAGAATATTATTAACTCAATTCCGGTATAAAATAAGCGCTTAAATTCATGTTTTTTCCACTCCCCACTCCCTACTAGCCACTCCCCTTACGAGTTAATCAGCGTTTTCTATATTATAAGTTCACGCCTGCATAGCTCAGTTGGATAGAGCAACTGCCTTCTAAGCAGTGGGTCGCAAGTTCGAATCTTGCTGTGGGTATAAAATGATTACAAAATATAATTGGGGTATCACAGTAGTGAATTTCGTTATAGCCATTGTGCTCATAACGGCTTTGGCTTTTGTTGTATTTTATAAATTATTCGCCGTGGACGCACACGTAAAAGCTGCAGAGGTTAATTTGCAAGTCGGCAAATGGAATAAACTACAGGTGACTTACGCTATGGCATACGAAAATCTCGGTTCCTTCAGAGACATAGGCTACATTCCATATGGAAAAATCGCATCTGACGGAGAAAGCAGCAAAAGCAGGGTTTTTAGTTACAGCAGCGATTTGAGAAACGGAAAAGGCCGTTTTTTGGCAGTCAATCGAGTTAGCCTTAACGACTGTTTAAGATACGAGGGGTACTGGCTCGCTTATGGAAATCCGGAACAAATAATAGGAAATGCCGTTGTTGAACTACCTGTGGCAAGGTGTGCAGAATTAACACCCGATTTTGAATTGCTCAAGGATTTTTAATGCTCAGATTTAAGAAACATGCCGTTTTATTTGCCGTAGCCATGGCTTCTCTGTGTTTTACATATTTGGGGTTTGCCAAATCTCCGAATTTGCCGGAAATTAAAGAAGCCAATGCCTTTGTGCCTCGCGCAGAAGCCGTTAAATGGATGTCCTTAGGATACAATAGTGCTGCAGCGAGTTTGTTCTGGATAAGCGGCATTATAGCGTATAGCGAAACGATGTTTGACGGCAAAACTTTTAAATGGCTCTCGCAAGTAGCAGATGCTTCAACAAGATTAGACAGCTTGTTCAAAACTCCATATACATTTGTAGTGGCAATAACAGCGAACAATGAACCGGACACCACGGATTATGCGTTGCTGCGCCGCGGCATAAAAACTTTTCCGGATGACTGGCGCCTAGCGGTTAGCTCGGCTTTCAGATTTGCAAACGGCCCCGGCAAAGATTACGCTTATGCGGCAAAAATAATGAAACCTTTTGAAAACGATACCGCCGCTCCGGAGCATATTCGCAGAACAGCCCGAACTTTTGAACTGAAGTCAATGCCTCTGGATGTGGCAATAGCGCAAATTTTAGACGACTGTTCGAATCCCGATTACAAAGCCTTTCAACGAGGGTTGGCCGTTAAAACCGCAAGAGTGCTTAACAGTAAAGAGATAGACGAAATAGAATCTATTTTAAAAGATGTGTCAAAGCAAAAAATAAATCCGCAAACAGCCTTCGCAAAACTCATAGAAATGAACGTTACTCCCAGTAACCCGTGACCAAAAGCTCCGGCGTTGCGTTTGGATAATTTTCGCAAATGAAAGAAACTATTTTGCGTATGCTCTTTTGCCCGTTTTTCGGCTTTTCCAATTCCGTAACCGATAAACTCACTTTGACCGCAGGCGTAACTCCGCCTTCCCTTATGTTTTTAAAATCCCTAACATCCAGCTTCACGTTTGAAAATTCTGCCTTAAATTCTTTTTGAGACTCGGCGAGCTTCAGTTTCAAAGGCTTGCTTTCCGTACTCCAAACGTAAAATACCCAAGTTTTTTTTATGCCGTTTTTATAGTAATCCAAATCCAAAATTCTCTCGCTGAACACAATGGAATTTTCCACAGAGCCTCGTACCAAAGCTACCCATGCGGTTCCGCTTGTATCCACTAAGATAATGTTGTGAGCAAAATCGCCTTCCATATATGCGGTATTCAATGTGAAATTTATGTTGAAATTTTGCCCGGGAGCTATCTTTTGCGGGTAAATAAAATTTTCACCGCCAGTCATTTGGTCAAAAACGCTTTCTAAATGTATAGTTTGCGAAGAAACATTTTTTCCTTTAATTTCAACATTTTTTTTAATGCCTTGTTGCAAAATTCCCAAATCAACTGTTTCAAATTCAAAAGGATTATCCGCTTTTTGCGCGGTATTTGGCATGGCAAAAGCAAAAGAGAACAGGAAAAAAAACAACCTGAACATGGCTAAAAATTGTTAATCGTTAAACAGACAAAAAACACGAGCAAATAGCTATACCATATAACGGTAAAAGGGTAGTTCAAAAATTTTTTCAAACTGCTCTTTTCGGTTCGGTTTTTAACCTCTATGTTTTTCAGGTTTTTCAGAAAATACCAGCCACTCAAAAGGAAGCCGGCCAGCGAAATTACAATGAGCAAAACAATAATCATAATACCTCACAGTTTAAATAGAAAGTAGCGCGTTATAAAAAACGCTGCGAGAAGGTAAGTTCCTATACCCACCTTTTTGAAATTGCCCGATAAAGCATTTATAAAAACATAACTCAAAATACCGAGGGATATTCCTTCTGCAATAGAATAAGAGAAAGGTATCATTATTATTGTTATAAATGCAGGGATAATTTCCGAGTAGTCGCTAAAATTTATGGATTTGAGCGGCAGGCTCATAAACATGCTGCAACCGGCAAATATGAGCATAACTGCAATTGCGGATTGCGGAACAGCGGAGAGCAAAGGGAAAGCGAACAAAGCTACGGCAAAGCAAAAAGCCGTTGCTATGCTTGAGATGCCCGTTCTGCCGCCAATAGAAACTCCGGCGGAGCTTTCAACATACGTGGTGGTTGTGCTTGTTCCGACTGCTGCGCCGAATATGGTTGCCAGGCTATCTGCTATAAAGGCCCGTTTGGTGTTTTTCATGGAGCCGTTACTGTCCAACATACCGTCTGCTGCATTTGAAACGCCTAAAAAAGTTCCCATTGTATCAAAAATATCAACGCTTAAAAGCAGAATGGTTATGCAAATGAAATCGTAAGACAAAATCTCCGAAAAATTAAATTTAAGCATAATGCCGGATACGGAAGGTGGAAGTGAAAATAACAAATCTATTTTCGTTATTCCGAGCGGCAAGCCCAAAGCGGTGAGCAATAAAACTCCAAAGAGCATTCCGCCGTAAATCTTTTTTGCATAAAGAATCCCCATTATCACAATACCTATACATGCCAGTTGTACATTGGGATTAGTTATATCTCCGAAAGTTATCATGGTTTTTTCGTGTATTTCAATAAGACCCGCTTGTTGCAAACCTATAAAAGCGATGAAAAGCCCAATGCCGGGGCAAAAAGCCAATTGCAAATTTTTCGGAACCAGATTCACTATTAGAATTCTCAGATTGAATAGCGAAAGCAAAAAGAAAATCACTCCCTCAACCAAAACGGCGGTTAAAGCGAACTGCCAGGTATATCCGAGCGCTATACATATTGTATATGCAAAAAATGCATTTAGTCCCATTCCGGGTGCAAGAGCAAAAGGCAATTTCGCATATATGCCCATAACCAAGCAGCCGAAGATGGAAGCCAACGCTGTTGCCGTAAACAAGGCGGACTTATCCATGCCTGTTTCGGCTAGAATGGCCGGATTTGCAAATAAAATATAGGACATTGCGAAGAATGTCACGATTCCGGCCACGACCTCGTTATATAGGGTAGATCCGCTTTTAGAAATTCCAAAATACTTGTCAAAAAAGCCCATTGCGAAAGAATATAGTAAATGTTCGCTACTTACTATATTACTTCCATGAAAGTTATGGCTGATAAAGCGTATATCACAAAGTGGTGCTTTTGGTCGCCCGGTGAAGGCAGTGCTAAATCGCCGCCATTGCCTTTTGTTTCGCCAATGGCCAAAAGGCGTTTAAGCCAGCTTTCCCGTATGGTTCTGCATGCTATCCATGAAGTTTCTCAAGGCAAGCAAAATATAAAGATTACATTTTCTTCCGAATATGGAGAGATTACGCAACAATTAAAAATTTCCGAAGAGATTCTGGAAACTCAAAAAGTATCTCCGACTAAATTCAGCCATTCGGTTTTTAATACGCCTGTGGCTGTGGCAACCATAGCGGAGAAAAATACGGCAGGGTATTCCGCAATATGCGCCGGCAAAGATTCTTTTTATTGCGGGTTTTGCGAATGTCTTGCCGCTTTGTATTCAGGGGCCGATAAAGAACGCATTTATGTTCATGGAGATGAACTTATTCCGGAACCTTTCCAAATTTTATCCGGCGGTGCCAACACGCCTTTTGTAATAGCATTTTTTCTCTCTTTAGTGCCATCGGATTGTAGCATAGAGGTTCCGAAAAATTTTCACTGCACAGGGCCGGATTTTGCAAAAAATTTTTTACATATATAGAGTAATTGTAAAAGTGTTGTTTTTTATAAACTTTGGGGTTGGCAGCACCATCCTTAGTTTATTGCTTTTTCCGATGTTCTTTTTTAAACCCAGAAGATTTGTTTCGCTGTCGTTTATACTTTTTGTTTGGCAAATGCGCCTTTTAGGCATTTTAACGCTAAAAGTCAAAAATAAAAAAAGTCTTAAAAATTTACATTCAAAAATAATAGTTGCAAACCACCCTTCTTTGCTGGATGTTGTTTTGCTGATCTCTTTGATCCCGAATGCGGATTGTCTTGTAAACAATTCGCTGGGCAAAAGAAATATTTTGCGGGTAATAGTGAATACCATATACATTTCCAATGGGCTGGCTTTTGAAGAAATTTCAAATCAGTTTGCCAAATCTCTTGCAAAAGGAAACTGCATTATAATTTTTCCGGAGGGCACACGTTCGGTTCCCGGCAAAGCGATAAACTTTAAAAAGGGCGCAGCACGTTTGGCCATTGAGACCGGTTATGATATTGCACCTATACATATAGGCGGCAACGAAAAAATAGGCCTGCGCAAACATGATGCCCTGTTCAGTTTTCACCCGACCGAGAGATACCATTATGTTCTGGAAGTTTTGCCCCTTGTGTCTATTGACGAATACAGGAATATGCCAAAAGGCATGGCTTCAAAATTGCTCACCGAAAAACTTGAAAAACAGCTAACTAATTCAACTTCCTAAAGCGCAGGAGCGAATAGGAATTTGCTCCTAAGTTAAAATGCGATTCCCGCAAAATAAAACCGCCCTTTTCAATGGCATTTGCAATTTCGGAAAATCTGTACATTTTACTGTTGCCGTTTGCCATGCAGGTGAAATACAAAGATGTCGCTTGCAGCGAATAAGCGCTTGCCTCAAATTTCTGCATATCCCATAGCGGCTCTAATACAAAAAAATCTGCGTCCGGCACTGCACTCCCCACATTTCTCATAATACCGGAAATCTCTTCCGGTGAAAAGCAATCCAAAAACTGGCTCATCCACACCGCATCCGCATCAAAAGGCAATTCCGGATTTTCCCTTAAAATGTCCGTTTCGCAAAATTCTATACGGTCGGAAAAACCAGCACTTTCCACATTCTTTTTCGCAACACAAATCTGCCCCGGCAAGTCTGCTATAACAACCTGAACAACCGGATTGTATTTACAAGCAGCTATCGCCCATTTCGCAGTGTTCCCGCCGATGTCTATGAGCTTGCGCGGTGAATTTCTAAATACAATCGGCAATGCTTCCGGAAAAGCTATATCCGAATAAAAATGATCAAAGGCAAACCAACTCTTTTGCACCTGTGGCGGCAATTGCGAAAGTGCTTCGTAAATCGTATTCCATTTTCCAAACACTTTTAAACCTTCCGGTTTTCCGCTTTTAATAGAATCTTTTAAAAATTTCGCCCCCTCGTAGCACACATCCTGCGCAAAATCCATATTCACTTTTGTCATTTCATCATGCAGAATAAAGAACCCTATTTTGCCAAGGGAATATTTAAACGGTTCATTTTCATCAACGAGTTTCAAAATTCCCATGCCAAGCCCAATCTCCGCAAGAACCTGTGCGCCATATTCCGAGATTCCGCATTCTTTGGAAATTTTCGCTGTGCTCGCTCCGGTGCTTCCGGCTTTGCTTATAACTTCCAAAATGCCAAGCTCTCTCATCGAATATGCGCTTTGGAAAGTCAGAGGCATAAAAGCAATGCGCTGGGCTTCGTATTTGGCATCCAGCGCGCTTATTTTTTTATTTGCATAAAACGGAAACATTTAATTCTCGCTTCTCTTGAATATCAGAGATGTATTTATTCCACCGAAGGCAAAATTGTTAGACATAATATATTTAGCATTTATCTCTCTGCCTTCGCCCTGTATATAATCCAAATTTGCGCATTCCGGGTCTATATTTTCCAAATTTATGTTCGGAGCAAACCAACCCTCACGCATCATCAGAATAGATAGCCATGCCTCTATTGCTCCGCAGGCACCGAGCGTATGCCCGATGTAATTTTTTAAAGTGCTTACCGGAACGCTCCTTTTCAATGCGTTGAAAGTCGCAAAGCTCTCCGCTATATCGCCCCTGTCCGTTGCGGTTCCGTGCGCATTTACATAGTCAATTTCGCTCGGAGAAATTTTTGCATCCTTAATTGCTAACTCCAAAGCTATTTGCATCGTATCTCTATTCGGCTGTGTTATGTGAATGCCGTCCGTATTAGTTCCGAAACCTGCAATTTCCGCATAAATTTTTGCACCACGTGCCATAGCATGTTCATACTCCTCCAAAATCAAGGTCCCTGCCCCCTCCCCCACAACCAAACCATCTCTGGATTTATCAAATGCACGAGGCGTTAAATGCGGGGTATCGTTTTTTGTACTGGTCGCAAACAAGACATCAAATACGGCTGGACTTGTGACGCTCAGTTCATCTGCCCCGCCGGCTATCATAATGTCTTGCTGCCCGTATTTTATAGCTTCGTAAGCATAGCCTATCGACATACTGCCGGATGTACATGCTGTGTTGGTGGTTATCATGCGGCCCGTTAGCCCAAAGAACACTCCTATATTTACGGCACAGGTCTGTGGCATTGAGCGAATATAAGTTGTTGCGGAAATTCCTTCGCATTTATCGGAGGTGAGCATGGAAAAAAATCCCAGCAAGGCATCCACGTTTCCCATAGAAGAACCGTAAGATACACCGCAGTTGCCGGAGTTTAGAATTTCCTCTTTTAATCCGGCGCATTTAATCGCGCAATCGGCAGAATATGTTGCCATAAGCGCAACCCGCCCCATTCCCCGAATTTTTTGGCGAGGATAATCCGGAGCTGTGAAATTTACAGGAGCAGCGAGTTTTGTATTCATTTGAGAATATTTTTCGTATTGCTCCATGCGAACCGTGCAATTTTTTTTGTTTTTCAAATTTGCCAAAATTTCCTGCCAATCCTGCCCAAGCGCAGATACGCAAGAACCGCCTGTGACAACCACTCTTCTGTTCATATTAATCCTCCATTTACGGAAATTACTTGCCTGGTAATATAAGACGCAGATTCGGAAAGCAAAAATTCAACTACCGAAGCAACCTCATGCGGCTTGCCGATTCGTTTCATAGGAATGGTAGGCAGTACAATATCCAGCGGCATATCTTTTATCATATCGGTTTCTATTAAACCCGGAGCAACGCAATTCACGGTTATGGAACGGCTGGCAAGTTCAACGGCAAGAGCTTTAACTGCGCCGATTAACCCCGCCTTTGAGGCGCTGTAATTCACCTGTCCGCGATTTCCGACAATGCCGGCAACAGAACTTATGGCAACTATGCGCCCGGATTTAGCTCTGCACATGGGCATAATCGCCGGATGAACCATATTAAAAAAACCGTTCAAATTTATGTCTATCACCCTGTCCCAATCATCATCGGTCAAAGCGGGGAATGCAGCGTCTGAGCAAATGCCTGCGCTTGTGACAATACCGTAATATGTTCCGTTTTCCTCAATATCCCTTTCAATGGCAATACGGCATTCGGCACGATTTCGCAAATCGCATTGCAGCAAATTTACCTGACCGCCCTTTTCCTGCATTGCATTTGCAAGCGATTCAAGAGCAGTGGAATTTTTATTATAATGCGCAAGCACGCTATATCCGCCAAGAGCTAGTTTTTCAACTATGGCACTTCCTATTCCGCCGCTTGCGCCTGTGACTAAAACTCTTTTTTTAGAATTTCCCCTCATTTTGCACCTCCGATATATCTCTTATTTTTACAGTGCTCACCGTAGCTTTTGCCAATTCGGCATCGCCTTGCTTAATTGAGCAATCGAATAAAAACATCTTGTCTAAAGTAAGAGTTTCTTTAACATAAATTGAAACAGTGGAATTTAATTCAAAATGAGGAACATTCGCAATAAAATTGCTAACGCTCAGAATAAACCCAAAACCGGGAATCAGTCCTTGTGCCAAATCGCTTTTCCCGCTCAACGCAGCTATTGCCTGTGCCATATATTCAAAACCAATCCACACGGGAATGCCTTTCAAATTGTTATCGTAAAAAAAACTATTTTGCAAAATATCGACCTCTGCCAAAAGAGAGCTTTCATCCGCATCATAAGAGAGAACTCTGGAGAGCAAGGACATCTTTCCCCTATGCGGTACCAGTTCCTCCAGTGACTCTGTAATCGGTTGCATTATGTACCCTCCACAATAACGCTGGCATTATAGCCGCCAAATGCAAAAGAATTGCTCATGCAGCGTTTTAACCTATTATATTTGGTGCCTTTGGGAATAAAATTTAAATGCGGTAAAGCCGGGTCAAAAACTCCGTCCCATATATGAGGAGGCAGAAATTTTTCTTTATTCTTTGAAGACAGTGCCAAGCAACAAAAAGCGAGTTCCAAAGCTCCTGCCGCTCCCAAAACGTGCCCGGTGAGCGGTTTTGTGGAACTCACAGGCAATGTGTCGGGAAATATGGATGAAACAGCTATGGATTCCATCGCATCATTGAGTTTTGTTCCCGTTCCGTGCAAATTTAAATAATCAATATCATCTGATTTTAAACCGGCATTTGCCAAAGCGAGCGTCATCGCTTTTTTCGCACCTTCTCCGCTTTCGATGGGAGCTGTCATGTGCGAAGCATCTGCGCTTTCGCCGATTCCGACTATTCTGGAATCAAAAGAAAATTCATCTCCGTTTGCGAGCAGAAAAAAAGCGGCACCTTCGCCAAGTGTTGTCCCGGAGCGATTTACGCTGAACGGGTTGCAAAGATCCGGGCTAATCGCCTCCAAAGCAGAAAAACCCAGCATAATGGTATCGGAAATCACATCCGTTCCACCGACTATCGCAGCATCGCACATCCCCGCTTCAAACATTTTTTTTGCGGATATCATCGCACTCACGCTGGATGCACACGCCGTTGAATGGCTAATAGTCATTCCTTCTATCCCGAATTTCTTTGCTATAAACTTAGCCGGATAATCCGCTTGCAGTACCTCCAGCTTGCAATCGTCCGGAAATTTTCCTGTTTCTCTATAAATTCTGAGAGCATTGACTGTTGCATTAGAGCCTTTATAGCAAGTTCCGTTTAGCACCGCAACTCTTGTTTTGCCGAATTTTGAGATAGCTTTTTCAATTGCAGGAGCAATGGATTCCAACGCCAAATCGGAAATATAATTTATATTGCGATGCTCACCGTTGATCAAAGCTATATGGCGTTCCATATCATAAAAAAACCTACGTGCTACCCCCGATGTATCACCCGAAAGCAAACCGCGCCAAATATCCTCTTTTGAGGTTCCGAGAGAACACGCCATTCCGAAATCTATTATATTTAACGGTCTATTGTTCATGGTGAAAAAGTAGAAAAAAAGACAGCAAAAAACACGATATAATTCCTATTGAAACGGAAATTCCCAAATGCGATACAGGTGTAAAACCGCTAAATGAAAGCAAACCAAAGGAAAGCACGGTGCTTAACATTGATAAAAAAACCGCAAAAAACCGGACATCGCGGTTACCGCTCCCTTTGGAAAAAAACAGGCAATAGTCAACTCCTATCGCGAGTGTTAAAATCATGCCGGCAACGGCAAAGAAACTCATGGATATTCCGAATAAAGACATTATAGCTGCTGCCATGGCAGATGCCAAAAGCGGAATTGCCAAAATTTTTACAGATGATTTAAAATTATAAATGAAAGAAAGAAATATCAATGAAACCGCATAAGCCGCAAGCATCATATAAATAATTTTTTTAGAAAGAGCGGTGAGTTCCGTTTCCATTTCATTTCTCTTGTCTATAAGAATTGCGTTATTTATTTGCATTTTTTTTAACGATTCTTTGTCTTTTACTTTAAGAAGCAACACCGCGCTATAATATTTGCCGTTAATCTCTCCTATCCATAACTTATCAACGGTCTGCCGGATTATCGCCGGCAAAGTGTCATCCAAGGTCAAAATTTTATTCCTGTTTTTTTGAAAATTTTCCGTTAATTCAATCGTTTTATTTTTTGCCGTTAAAGAATCAAAACCTATTTGCATAAATTGCTCTGCATAAAGCGGCAATAGATATTCGTTTATGGAGTTATAGACTTTTGCCTGTGATTTTGCAGAAGGAATAAAAGTACTTACGGCAAGGTAACTGCTAAGAGAATCCAAGTGCGAGCGGAGAATTTCTTCATTTTCAAGAGTTTCTTCCGGTGAATTTCCTGTGACTATGTAAAATAATCCCGCTCCGGCATTTGTTATTTTAGCTGCAAGCATTTCCGAATCTTGCAGCTTTTTTGACATGGTGTAAAATTCCTGCAAATTATTTTTCATTTTCAGATTTAAAAATCCGAGTGCAAGCACAACAGCCAATAAAATAAACACAATTACACGTATTGTATTGTTATTTGCAAATTTTCTTTTGCAAACAAAAGGCAAAATACGTTTATCCTGTGCCGGCAATTTAAAATACGGATATAAAATATTTACGGATAAAAATACGCTTAATAAACCGGAAGAAGAAAAAAATGCCATCTGACCGAGCAACGGAAATTGTGTAGTCATCAAGGCGATGTAACCGAGTTGTGTTGTAAAAAATCCTAAGGCAAGGCATAAAATTATTTTAGAACGAATGCTAAAACCGTTTTCATTTGCAGATGCGGTTTTCCAATGCGAAAAAAAGTGAATTGAATAATCCAAACCAAGCCCGATGATGCTGGTCCCGAATACAAAGGTAAATATGTGTATTTCACCGAAGATAAGGTGAACAACAGAAGCAGCAAACAATGCGGAAAGCAGAGTAACCCCTATTGTGGCGATTAACGGAAAACTTGAACGAAATGTAAAAAACAGAAGTAAAACCACAGACAGTATGGATACAATCGTTATAATGGAAATCTCCCTTCCTGCTTTTCCGGAACTTTCATTGATGTGAAACGGAATGCCGGAAAAAGCTATATGCAAATCCAAATCGTCTTCTATTATTTTTGCTCTTTCCCTTATTTTACTTATAACATTTTCTTTACCGGCAATAGAAGAAACATTTTTAGCAAGTTTTCCGTTGATTAAAATATAAAATTCATCATTGTCTTTTGCCACTCGCATATCTTCCCTAATTTCCCAAGAGCCGAGCATTTGGTTATTCATAATATATTCCATGCCGTTTTCGCCTAAAAGAAAAGGGTCATTGTCTATATTATCAAGGGAAATCAAAGGATTAGCACCGTATATTTTAGAAAATGCCTGTAAGCGTACTTTGTTTATATCCGTACTTAAAGTTTGCACAAATTCTTTCGTTTGCAATTTCATTCTATTTTCAAAAAAGAAATTCCGCAATCTTTGCATAGCATTGCTATCAGCATAAATTTCCAAAGTTTCCAAAGAATTATTTTCCGCAAATTCTCCGTATAATAAAAGAACCGCCTGTTTAGCAACTTCAAAATTTTTATTGCCGAGCAAAATCATAAAATTCGCAGAATTATTTTTATTCCATTCGCTCTCGGCTTTGCTCACATCTTCCGAATCATATCTCTTTGGCAGAATAGAGTACATGTCCGCATCTATTTTCCAAGGCAAGCCGCTCACGGCAAAACCTATCACCAATAAATGCAGCAGTAAATAAAATCTAAGGAACCATAAATTCATAGAACGCATAATCATTATTAGCCCATATAATTTTGCAATTTTGCAAATGCTCTCCCTCAATCAGCATTACCACCGAAGCAATAATTTCTCGAATGCTTTTCTCTTTTGGAACGAGAGTCAATGTATCCGTCAATCCTGCACGGCTCAATTTTAAATCGAATTTTTTCATCAACTCATCAAAATCTCCGGAAAAATGTTCCCTTAATTTTTCCATTGTAAATATATTTTTATCTTGAAGCGGTTTCTTTGTTTCCCATATCACCCCGTCTTTTTTAGAAACGCTAAAAAATCCCTGCGAAACAAATTCCTTAGATATTTTCGCAACATATTTTGTCAAACGAAATTCTCCGCTCACTCCTTGTTCCATATTTTTTTGCAACTTTTCCCAAATTTGCCGTTCCTCGGAAATATTTTGCCCAAAAGCGAGATATGCAAAGAACATACACAAAAATGCACTTTTTTTATAAATTTGCATAAGCCTTCACCTTCTCTATAAATTTCTTTGGCGATTCAAAGCATGTTTCTCCGGTTACGACATTTACAGCTATATGTTCGCTCTCTGCCTTTGTCAATAATTTTCCGGTTTCCAAATCCGTGATTTTATACAGTATTTTCAAACGATTCTCCCATTCAACCAAAGTCGCTGTAACACGTGCTTCTTGCAAAAAGCACAGAGGCGCAATATATTTAATTTTAATTTTAACAACCGGCCATGCGTAACCGTCGTCTTCCATCTGGTTGTAATTGTATTGTATTTTAGAGAGCAGTTTGCAACGGGCACGCTCCATATACTGCGTATAATTCCCATGCCACACAATTTTCATGGAATCTACTTCATAAAATTCCACCGTAAAATCAACGCTTGCAGAAAGTTCAGCCATAATAACCTCTTATAATTTCCAATGCCGCATACGAATCAAGTTCACCGTTTTTATCAATTCCTTATCCAAGGGACGGTCTTCTTTTACCGGAACAAAATCATAATCGGTTTGTATTCCGCGCAACCTTAAAGCCTGAACAGAGGCCATAAGCACAGCCGCAGTTACTTGTTCCGTTAACTCCAAAATACGGATGCAATCTCTAGCTGCTATTGTTCCCATACTCACTTTATCCTGATTATGGCATTCCGTTGAACGAGAGAACACGCTTGCAGGCATTGTGTTTTTCAAAGCCTCGGCAGTCCACGCGGAAACCGCTATTTGCACCGCTTTAAAACCGTGATTAAAAGATATATCTTTGCTGCCCGTTAAATTCGGAGGCAAGCCCTTGTTGAATTTAACATCTACCAAAATTGCAAGTTGTCTATCCAAAAGGTCTGCAATGTTTGCAACCGCGTTTTTCATCGCATCCATGGCAAATGCTATGTGCCCGCCGTAAAAATGCCCGCCGTGGAAAATAGATTCGGTTTGCGGATCTATAACCGGATTATCATTTACACTGTTCATTTCCGTTTCAATCAATTTCCTGAACAGCGGTGCCGCATCAAAAAATACCCCTATGATATGAGGAGCGCAACGTATGGAATATACGTCTTGAATCCTTTTGGGAATAACGTGCTTGCTCGCTTTGTAATTTAGGCATTTACGAATTTTTTCTGCCGCCAGGTTTTGCCCCAAGTGCGGTTTAACGGAAAATAATCTTTTGTCAAAATGGTCTGCATTGCCTTTTGTTGCAATGGAATTCATAGCCGTTATTTGGCATGCCATACTTGCTATGTATTCCGCCCGCATAAATGCAAGAGAAGCTACGGCATTCATAACTGCGGTTCCGTTCATAATGGCAATTGCTTCTTTTGGTCTAAATTTGTACGGTTCTATTCCCAACTCTTTTAAAACATCACCGGATTCACGTTTCTTGCCTTTATATAAAACACTTCTTTCCCCTATCAAAACCCCTGCCAAATACGAAAGCGGAGTCAAATCCCCGCTTGCGCCGACAGAGCCTTCTTCCGGAATCAACGGCAAAATGTCATGCTCTAAAAGCATCGCAATGCGTTTTAACAATTCATAACTTACACCGGAAAAACCCTGAGACAGAGTATTCAGGCGAACAGCGATTATGGCTCTTGTTGTATATTCGTCAAAAAAACGCCCCATTCCGCAACCGTGGTAGCGAATTAAATGCAAGGGCAAATCGGCATAATGCTCCGGCGGAACAGTTTCCGTGCAAGAATCGCCATAACCGGTTGTAACTCCATAAATGCTTTTCTGCTCACGTAAAGCTCTATCCAAAAAAAGGACACCGGAATCTATTTTCTTCTGAAATTTTTTTGTATTGCAAAGTTCGGCATTTATCTGTTTTAGCGCTATTTTGTGCAAATGCTCTATGCTCAAAAAATCCTTGCCTATTATGATTTTATCTTTCATTTTTCCTCCTTGTGTTTTGCCCAAAAATCATAGAAATTGTACCATTGCATGGGGTGTTTCAAACAATAATATTCCAAATGCCTAACAAACTCTTCTGCCAGATTCGGAATCCCGCGTTTTCTCTGCAAATAACTCCCCTCTATTATGGTATTTGCTTTGTGAATATGTATTTTGCAAACAGACGAAAATCCAAAATCTTTTTTGCGCAAGGCAAAAACAAAATATATCGGCACTTTCAATGCACATGCAAGAGCAAAAGCCCCCATGGGAAAATACGCCTGCTCTCCGAGAAATTGCACGGGAACAATTCTGTTTTTGGTGTTTACGGAAATTCTATCGCCTGCAATAACAGCGACGTTTCCTTGGGCAAGTTTTTCCGAAAGAAAAACCGCTGTTTCCGGGTATATCGAATTTGCGTCCAAAATATTTTCAAAAAGAGTCGGCTTATTTCTTTTTAAAACCTCATTTCGTTTTGGCGTAACAGACATATCCACAATCGGATAAAATTCAAATGCTCGTTTCACGTGCGTTTTCTTAAAAGCCGCACTGGACCACAAATACTCCATATTCCCCAGATGCGAACATATTATCAAACAACCGTTGCCGTTTTCCAATTGCCGGCATAATTCTACAATATCATCATTCTGACTTTCAATTTGCGAAATGGATGTTTTTCCGTTCCAGCAGTAAAATTTTTCCAAAAGAGCAAGGGAATAAGATAAAAAATGTTTGTATGAATCAAATAAACCGGCTTTCCCTTTGCATTTTTTCAAAAAAATCAAAGATATTTTTCGTTCCTTTTTCAAAAGAGCAAAATAGAACACAGTTATGACCATTGCAATTATATTTTTGAGAAATGCGGGAAAATAACAAGCTACAAAAGCGACAAAACGCAACTGCCAAGAGAAAACCGCAACTTCTTTTTTATCTTTTATTTTTTGCAAATTTCCTCCCCAGCAAAACGGCGAGTCTTCGTAACATGCCAAAAAACAGAAGCGAATGCAATTTTGAAATTTCAAGGTTATCTCTAAACATTCTAAAATGAGATATATTCTCTTTGAAATAAAAAATTTTTACAGGCAAAAACAAAAACGCCACCCCATTCCAATGCAAACGAACAAATATTTCTATATCAAAGCCCATGCGATAACCCCAAAAACCATCGCTTATCAAATCACAGCATTTATCCACCGGATACAGTCTAAATCCGCACATCGCATCTCTAATATCCATTGATAATGTCTCTATTGCCACCCAAAAGTTCGTAATACGCCTTCCGATAGTACGACTTTTCGGAGCGGAACTATCATATACCGGAACACCTGCTATTAAACAATCGGGTTTATCTCGCATAGCTTTTAAAAAATCCGGTATAACGGATAAATCATGCTGTCCATCGGCATCTATTTGCAGAGCATGAGTATAACCCAAACTCTTTGCAATTTTCAATCCGTCAATAACGGCTGCCCCCTTGCCTCCGTTATGTTCTCTTGTTATCAACGTTGTTGTTCCGAAATTTTCGCACACCGATTTTAAGTGCTGCTTTGTTTCGGCATCGCTGCAATCATCCACAAGAATACCGGCTAATTCAAAACTTTCCAAAGCCTTTGCTATTTTATGCAATGCCTTCCAATGATTATATACCGGAATCACCGCTGCCACGCGAATTTCTTTCATCATCGTTAACCGCAGAAAAGAGTTCCGGAACTATATTTTTTATTTTGCATACCAAAAAATTCAAAACTGAGTATTTTTTCTTTTTCCAAATAACAGATATGCAACTGCACCTGAGTATTCGGACAAATCGGAGTGATAAATTTGACTCGGGAAATTTTTTTTAAAATTATGTGCGAATTAAAAAATTTATCGAATACCCTGATAACGGTATCAACCTGCGCAACGGCGGGCAATAGAGAGTATTGCGGAAAATGTCCGTCAAAAAAATCGCTATTTTCCGAAAAAAACAATTCCGCTAATATTTTTTTCTCGTTAATTTGCGGATTTTCAAAAGAAACGGACAAGACTTGATAATTTTCTTTTGGAAAAAACAGCATTTCCACTTCTTTACGTTTAATTTTCCCTTGCGTATCTTGTGCAAAAGATTCTATATAGCGCCATTTTTTCGGAATTACAGCACCTTCTAAAAATTTTGCGAGATATTTCCTAAAAAATGAATTTTTCCGAAGATTACTCGCTCCGGAAAATTCTTCCTTTCCCTTTTCATTCAAAACGATAGCTGCGGCTAAATATTGCCGCTTGCCGCTCAATGCCAGCACACAAGCCTTTTGCACCAAACCGCAAGAGAGAATGCGTTTTTCCACTTCGGCCAGGGAAATTCTCTTCTCTTCTATTTTCACAATAGAATCTGCCCTGCCGTTCAACACAAATTTTCCGGTATCTAAAAATTCCGCCAAATCTCCTGTGATAAAACCGTCTTTTTCTGCGACATACGGAGATTTTACACACAAACAGCCGTTATTTGCCAATGAAAGAGAACAAACGGAAAAGGGCTGCCATTCGGGGCCGCTTTTAGAGATGCGATACGCAATTCCGCCTGTTTCGGTGCTGCCGTAAATTTCTATCGGCCATCGTCCGAAAATGCGTTCCGCATTTTTTGCGCTTTCAAAAGGCAAGGGACCGCCGGAACAGAACAATTCGGTTATTTGCAAATTTTTGCAATCGCAATTTTCCGAAAATCTTTTTAAAAATGCAGGACTGGACACAAGAATTAAGTTTTTATCTCGCAATTCTTCCAAGGTTTCCGGCATTTCTATTCTTTCCGCCAAAAAAGGTGCCTCTAAACGCAAAGGCAGTAAAAAAAATAAAAGCCCGTAAATGTGATGATGGCTCACAGTCTGGCAAAACAAGCAATCCTTTGCCTTGCTCCCCCACAGACCGGCAAGTTCTTCGCATTCAATACTCAAATGCTCAAATTTTTTATAAACTTTTTTCGGTGTGCCGGTTGTGCCGCTTGTCCATAAAACAATGTCCGCTTGCAAATCAACGCCACTATTTTCTTCGGGAAAAGAATCCTTGGAACTGCAGATTTTTCTTATCTGTTCTTCGGAGAAAAAACAAGCGTCTTCTTCGCAAATCTCATTTATAAATTCCGGGCTAATGTTAGCGGTGATGGCAAGAGTTTTCTTTGCCTGCAAAATTCCCGAAAAAGCAACTGCAAAATAATACAAATTTTCGCTGTGCAAAATAAAAGTGTTTTTTTTGCTTTCAACGGCAAATCTACGCAAAGCCGAAATATCTCTTAAAAAATCCGCTTTAGTTTTTATGCCTTCTTTGCTGTAACATACAACGGAATTCATCTCAATCCTTTTTAACTCTTTTACGCACAAACCATTCTACCGTAAAAATAATTCCCATAAGAATATATGCAATTAAACCGTTATAAAGCGCCCAAATCCAATCCGGAGAATACAATGCCGTGGCAAAAGATACCGAAGCGTTTAACGCAAAAAATGTGCACCAAACCTTGGTAACTTTTCGGCAATAATTTTCAATATCCGGCAAATGCACGGAATTACGAATAGAACTGTCGGTTAAAAACGCTATAGAGAAAACTTTGGTCGGAGGGTTAAAAAGCGAAACGCCGAACGAAACAAGTAACGCTAAGTTGATGAACAGCGGGTATAATTTTAACAAATTCCCCAAATAATTTTCGCCGAAAAAACGTAATACGGGTAAAACCAAAAACGGGTAAAACAGCGATAAAACGGAGAATGCCACTTTTACCATTGAATGTCCGGACGCCATTAATTTTTAACCATCATCGCATGAATTACATCTACAACATCTTGCAAAGTGCGAACTTTTTTAAATTCTGCCGGATCAATGTTCTTAGGTAAAATTGATTTCAGTTCCACAATTAAATCAACGGCATCTATGCTGTCCAGTTTGAGATCTTCGTTTAGCTTTGCATCCGGAACTATGGTATCCTCTTTTAAACCGAACTTCTCTGCCAGAACTTTTTTCAAAGTATCAAAAATTACCTGTTTATCCATTGTTTTCCCCCTTTTTAGCGGTTATATATTCGGCCAAAGCATCGACCGAAGCGAATGCTTTGCGGGTTTCATCGCTGTTTTGAGCAAAAGATACTCCGAATTCCTCTTTGATGGCAATAACAAGTTCCAGAGCGTCAATGGAATCCAAGCCTAACCCTTCTCCGAAAAGCGGTGCAGAATCCTCAATATTCTCAGGAGCAATGTCTTCCAGCTCAAGAGCTTTGATTATGATCTCCTTTATTTTTGCATTCAAATCCGACATAATTACTCTCCCAATAATAATAGGATTTTTTTCATTTTCATAGCGTTAATATAGAAAATTACAGGCTTCATGTCAATAAAATCTCCATATCGTAGCTATTGCCATTACGCCGAATAATGCGCTCCAAAAATAATTCTTTATAAGAGAATTTAGCCTTGCCATGTTTGTATCGTCAATTCTCTTGAGATATACGGAAGACAATATGGTTAAAAGCAAAAACCCGTAAGTGGTAAGGTATATGAATTCCAAATACATCACATCCGTTGACCGAACTCTTTCCCGCAGATTTACATGGTCCAGAACAAGGGCAAAAAACAAACCGGAACAGCCGAGTACCGTATCTAAAATATTATCTTTGTCGCGTATGAAAATGAGAACAAAGAGCAAGGTAATTATAACCATAACCGAAAGCAGCTTGCTCACCAAGATGTCCACAAATTTGGAAGATACGGATAAATTCAAACGAATATCCGGTGCCTTGTTTTGAGCATTTACGTTTCCCATATTGCTCGCATTCCTATTGAAACGGTAAGAATAAGAGGACTGCAATATATCCCATCCCGTTAATACCAGTCTTTCATCCAAACCGGGTCTATCAACCGGAAACATGCTCTTGTATGCCGTCAAGTCCGGAACCAGCATTGTGTTGTCGTCTCTGTTTTTGCCCTTTAACGTAAAAGGCATATTGTATATGCCAAACGGATAAAGCCCGTAAGAAGGAACCTGCTCCAATTCCACCACAAAAGACCAACGCATTAAAACCGCTTTATATCCCTCCATGACTGTTTCCAAGCTATCTACAAGTTCAAAAGCCCCTCCGTAAGAACCCTCGTTCTGCCCGCCGAAAAATTCCACGCCTTTGTTTCTGTAGGTATCATACAGGTATTTACGGGAAATTTGCCTAGGATACGGTTCTCCGGTTATCAGGAATCTCTGCCAAACAAAACCGGTTGCCATAATAACATTGGGTTCCGTGAACATAATTGAATTTACAATCACTCCGGTCGGCAGTATTTTTGCCTGGGAACCGTAAAGCGAATCCGACCTATTTTGGTATCTATTGACAAAAAAATCCACAGCTCCTTGGTCTATAACCAGCGCGGGATTCCATTTAAAGTCCAGACCGTTTTTTTTCAGTATTTTTTTATCGTTCTCGCTGTATGGAAGTTCTTCGTAATCGCTTGCAAAGACCCTGCCGGAATTTGAACCGGAATAGCGATAAAAAACCACTATGCTGATAATTATCGAACCTAATAGGAAAATCGGGGCCAAAAAATAAAACAAACTTCCCGCGGACTTAAAAAACATTTTTATGTTAAATAGAAATAGCAATAAAGAAATTAAAGCAAACGATAGCATACGGAAGAAATTTTGGCGCATTGTGCTTTGATATGCGCCGGATTCCTGCGAATCGCCGGAATATACCGATGTTCCCAGATAAAACGGCAAATTCGGGATTTTAAAAATAAATTCATTGCAAAATTGCCCAAGCAACCTATTTCTATGAAAATACCCCTCTTTGAGATTTCCGCTGAGAATGTCTTTGTTCATTTGCGAGAAAACGGAATCTTTGAACGTCTTTCCCAATTCTCCCAGCGAGCGAACTTCGTCCGTTGCATTCACAATAAAATGGGCTGCTGTATCTAAAATATACGGAGAACCATAACGGCTTAAGCCCATTCCCTGCATATAAGCGTAAAGCAGGCTTGTGCTGTGAGCTATCAAAATAAAACCTCTCTGTTCACCGAATTCAATAGGTGAAACCTTGTATATTATTCTCGATTTTACGCCGTCATCAAAAACGGGACCCATCCATTCTTGTTTATAGCCGAGCGAATCCGCTTTCTTAAACCAGTTATAGTAGGCCCTTACGTTTCGTCTCTCAGGAGCGGTAAGTGTCCGCGCTCCTTTGGCTAAATAAGCAGCCCAGCCGGAATCCGGTTGCCATGCATCTCTGCGGGAACGTTCGGTAACCCCTTGGCGAGCGGAATCCGCATATTGTTTTCTCATGTCAAAATTTTTGTTTTCCAAATATATGAACACACCCTGTACAAAGGCCTCATCTATTTGCGTTCTCAAATTCCTGGGCAATTCGGTTTTATAGTCTTGAGTGAGGGACGGCAGCGAGAATTTTAAAGAATCCATTAGACTATTGGATAACAAGAATAATTTGCCGAGCGAATCTACGTTACCTTCAATTTTTTTTCTTGCGATGTCCTCAAAAGATATGTTTGAAAGTTGGCTAAAGGGGCGATATTCTCTAAATGCCAAAGCCGCAAAGCAAACGGCAACGATTAAGCTAACAATCGTCTTAAAAACGAAAGATTTGCCCTTTGGGAGATGTTCTTGTTTGTTGCTTCCGTCTTCTTCCGGAGATTCCTTGGCTGTAAAATTTTTTAATGAGAACAATTTGCCTATTTTCATAATGCGGAGAGCTCCTCAAAAGCATCGCCAATGCCGAGCAGGAAAGCCTCGTCATAAGGCCGCCCAATCCACTGCAAACCTACCGGAATGCCGTCTAGCTCGCCGCATGGCTGAACCAAGCCCGGTAAATTCGCCAGATTAACGCTTACCGTGTAAAGGTCGGAAAGCACCATACTCAAATGGTCGTTCTCGCATACGCCTAACAGTTGCGGGAGACCCGGCATAGCAGGGCTTGCAATTACGTCGCAAACGGAAAAGGCTTTGTTGAAATCTTCCGTTATTATGCGGCGAACTTTTTGCGCTTGCACATAATAAGCATCGTAAAAACCGGAACTCAAAACATAATTGCCGAGCAAAATGCGGAGTTTCACCTCGCTTCCAAAACCATCGCCTCTGGACATAGAAAATGTTTCCATTAAATTCTTTGCTTCTTTGCTCCTATACGTATAACGAATGCCGTCAAAGCGCGAAAGATTGCTGGAAGCCTCGGCCGGGGCTATTATATAATAGCTCTCAATGGCATAGCGAATTGACGGAAGCGAAACCTCTTTTAAAATAGCTCCCTCTTTTTCAAGTTTGCCCAAAGCGGCTTCTATTACCTCTTTGCACTTGGAGTCCAAACCCTCGGAGTAATACTCTTTCGGCAAACCGATCACTTTGCCTTTAATGCCTTTGCCTAGATGTTCCCCGAAATTCGGGACAGGCTGCGAACTTGTAGTGTTATCATTCGGGTCTTGCCCGCACATAAAATTCAAAACAGGAGCAAGGTCTTTAACGCTGCTTGAAAATGCTCCGATTTGATCTAAGCTGCTGGCGTAGGCTACCAAGCCATAACGCGAAACTCTGCCATAGGTGGGTTTGATTCCAACCGTGCCTGTACATGCGGCTGGTTGGCGAATGGAGCCACCGGTATCGGATCCCAGCGCCAAAGCTACGGTTTCGCTTGCAACCGCAACTGCGCTACCGCCGGAAGAACCGCCCGGAACCCTATCTTTTGCGCGGGGGTTTATTACTTTTCCAAAATAAGATGTTTCGTTAGAAGAACCCATTGCGAATTCGTCCATATTTGTTTTGCCGATGACAACAGCCCCTGCCGCTTCCAGTTTTGCCACAGCCGTGGCGGTGTACGGCGAAACAAAGGTTTCCAGAATTTTAGAAGCGCAGGTTGTTTTTGTGCCTTCTATGCACATATTGTCTTTAACCGCAATGGGAACGCCGTCTAAAACGGAGAGTATTTTCCCGTTTTTGCGCCGTTCATCCGCTGCCGCCGCCTGTTCTAAAGCCCTTTCTTTGCATACGGATAAATAGGCGTTTAATTCCTTTGTTTTTTCAATTCTTTCAAAAGTTTGTTCCGCAACCGTCACTGCCGAACCGCTTTCAATATCTTTTCTCACCTGCTCGAGGTTCATATTTCCACTACCTGCTTCCCGACCATTTCATCATATATAAACCCACAACTACGCCTATTATGCTGACTATATTCAGCCTTAACGTGAAGCCTAAGTTGAATTTTAACATATATAAATCTATTAGCAACGGGCTGCCGTCATCTAGGTAGCCGATTTTGAGTTCCCAGGCCCTCACAAAGAAATTGCGAACAACATTGTCTTCGCCACCTGCATTCATAAGCAGGCCTATATGCCCAAGAAGCCAACCTAGGCTCTCGCCTAAGATGCCGCCGAATATCAAACCCAGCACAACAAAAACTACCACTCTTCCGACACTACTGCTTTTATTACTCATAATGAGTGGAATATAGAAAACGCTGATAAACTCCGTAGCAAAAATTCATCGCTATCAGCGCCCCCCTTAACCTACGAAATTTTAACAATTTCGCAGGTTCTCCCCCCGTTTTTTCCGCCCGGAGGGCTAACGGGGGGAACGCCAAACGCTATTTACTATTTTTTCCCTATGCATATTTTTTACCTCAGACCCGGGTGGAATAAAACCGTCTCGGTTTCGGTAGGGGCTTCTGTTGAGATGTATGAAAATTCCATAGAAGTCGATTTTGCGGTTAGGGAAGCCTGTGATTGCTTTTGCCAAAACAAGGAGCAAGACGGCGAAGCTGTTTGGGAGGATTCTTGCGTGGAAGTTTTTCTGAGAATGCTGGATTCAAGCGGTGGTTATGCAAACTTTGAATTTAATTCAAAAGGCGTGTGCTATGCGGCACGCGGCAAAGACAGGCAAAACAGAACCGAACTTTCAAAAACCGAATATGCCAAAATAATCAGAAAACCGAGCGGTGTTTCCATAGAAGACGGTTTTTACAGATGGACGCTTGCCGTGCAGATTCCTTTTACCTTATTAGGGGTGGATGAAAACTTCAGGGTATTTCAACTGGAAGGCAATTTGTGCAAATGCGCAGACCTTGCAACAGAGCCTCATTATCTTTGCGCTTTTCCCATAAATACCCCAAAACCGGATTTTCACAGTCCGGATTTTTTCAAAAATTTGGCACCGTGTTGATGGGTGCACCAAACCCTATACCCTATACCCAAGCGAACTAATCAGCGTTTTCTATATTACATCTTATGATGTACAACACCCGAAATGCGAAAAAGGGAGCTTGCGGTGCAGGCAAAGCCTAGCACTTATAGACTCAACAGTGACCTAAAAGTTAACATTGTAGAAAAAAAATATATATACTTTCTTCCCCCCCAACAAAGGAGTTCATTATGAACAAAACGAGCATTTTTGCACTTTCTGCAATGGCCATACTTATTTCATGTTCAGAAAAAGGCCCTCTCGACTACCCCAGCCAGAGAGACCTGGAGAATATGGCCGCAATAGGAAATTCCTCCTCGGCAGGGGAGCAGAGCTCCTCCAGCGCGGAGGCAGCATCGTCAAGCAGCAGCGAAGGGGGAAGCTCGTCCTCGGCAGAGGAGCAGAGCTCCTCCAGCGCGGAGGCAGCAGCGTCAATGTGAATATATTGACCCATCTGGAGTATCACAGGGTTCTTGCGTTGTCAGATGAAGGCAAGAGCGTAGGCGAGGCTAAAAGGCAGGCTCAGGGGGAGATATTTGCCGTTTTCGGCATAGCCGGCAATAATTCCAAGAGCAGCGAGGATATGTCCATATTCGGAGATGCCGAGAGCGATGCCGCCCTTTTGGCAATATCCGTCCTTTTGCTTGGCGACCTTGGGGACGGCGCATTTTCCGAGCGTCTGGCGGATTTCAGCCTGAAGTTCAAGAGCAACGGCGCTTGGGGCGACAATGCGGAGAAGACCAAGGTTGCGGACTGGGCATCCGGGGCGGACTTGGCTGCTGTAAAGAATAATGTTCTCAGCTGGGGAATGTCTTCTGCTGTTCCGGGCTTTGAGAAATATGTTTACAATTACTGGGTTTCAAATTACATTCTTGGTGTTTGCAATGCCGGTTCTTTGAAGAAGAACGGCAATGCGCTGAGTGCGAATAAGGATGTTTATTACATCTGCCTTGACAATGCATGGCAGGTGGACGGTTGCGGAAATCGCAACCCCGACGAGCAGTTCTGCTACAAGAATGAGATTTACAGCAAATGCGGGGACAGCAACGGCAACGGCAAGCATGAATACAATCCCGATACTCATTTTTGCCTTAACAATTCTGCCATTGCCAAGTGCGGGGGCAATGAATACAATCATCCTGATGAGGTTTGCAATGGGGGTATTGTCGGCAAGCTGTGCGGAGGCACTTGGTTCAGTCTTGCGACCCATTTTTGTCTGAGCGGCACCACGCCTACTCCGCTTTGCGGGGGGGAAGAATACACGGGTTCCCAATTTTGCAGGGGTGGCGCAGTTTACAATAAATGCAACGGCAATGAATACGAGCCTACGCATTTTTGCTCCGGCAGCACGATTATTGAGAAATGCGGCGGTGTTGTGGAATACACTCCCGGGACGGAGCAGTGCTGCGGAAGCGGGAAATACACCGTGGCGAGCCAGTTCTGCCACACCGACTATACGGTTCACAACAAATGCGGCGGTACTGTGGAATACACTCCCGGAACGGAGCAGTGCTGCGGCAACAATAAATACACTTTGGCAACTCAATTCTGCTACAGCAGCAGCAAGATTGGGACAAAATGCGGCACAAGAACGGAGATTTTTGACCCGGATCTGTATGAATGTAAACCGGAAATCAATGCCAATGGAATCTACCTGAAGATGCCTGTAAGTTATGAAGGTCAGAGCTATAATGCGGTTTTGATAGGCACTCAAACATGGATGGCAGAGAATTTGAATTACAACGCCACTGGTAGCAAATGCTATGGCGACATTAGCGGCGGCGATAGCGAAAACAAATGTGATACTTACGGCAGGCTTTACGATTGGAATACGGCTATGGCTCTTGCATCAAGTTGCAATTCCAACAGCGGTTGTTCAGTACAGACAAAGCACAAGGGTATTTGCCCGACAAGTTGGCATATACCCAGCGATGCAGAGTGGACGGCATTAGTGACTGCTATTGGCGGTAGAAATACTGCAGGAACTAAATTGAAGTCAGCAACAGGCTGGAATAATAATGGCAATGGTACGGACAATTACGGGTTTTCGGCTCTGCCGGGCGGTAACACCTCATTATCGGGGGAGGTAGAATTCTACGCTGTCGGCAACCAAGGCGACTGGTGGAGTACCACAGAGAGCAGTAGTAACAACACTTACAGCCAGTATACGCAACACGACAACAGCTATTTTATCCTAGGCAACAGTCTAAAATCTCGTTTTTTTTCTGTTCGTTGCTTGAAAGATTAAGCGGTTTGGGTATGGGAAGTAATCCCTATACCCAAGCGAGTAATTCAACGTTTGCTATAGAAAAAACAGCGAGGGAATTTTGGCATTTTTCTTTTTCTATATTCCTAAAAATTTAGGGAATATTATTGTTCTTCCTTTCCGTCGCCCTAAAACAAAACCCTAAAATTTGGAGATTGTGTTATGGGCGAAAAATTCCAAAACAAATATCGCATACCTTCTGCCCGTGCCCCAATTTTTTCTACCTTCCCCCTGTGTGGAAACAATTCGTCTTTGCTAAAAACCTGCATCTAACCGAACCTTTTTTTGCAAAAATGGGTGCTGAACAGCCTAGATATCGTGATGTTCTGAAAAATATGCTCCGCGACGTTTTTAATTTTGTTTTTCGCCACCCGCCTTCAAAAAAGGTACATTTTGAAATAGATAAATATTCTCTCCACATTTTGGAAGAAATGCGATATGGAGGAATTTTTTTGACCGCACACTATGGCAACCATGAACTTTTGGGGTATAGGCTCGCAGAGCTTGGATTGCCGCTAAATGCCGCTGCTCAGGAGCAGAAACCTAAATTTTTTGACAGATGGTTGCAAAAAAAAAGAACATTCAAAGGGAAATGCTTCGCAAAAAAAATAAAAACACGGCATTTAATAGAATTTGTGGATAACTGCGGTTTATTCGCAATGCTCGCAGACCAAGACTATAGAAAACTCATTCCTAATTCAATTGAAGAAAAATGCAAAAGCGAATTTTTAGATCTCAAAGTTCGCAGCAATCCCTTGCCGGCCTTTATATTGGAACATCGCCCAAATACACCTGTATTCTGCGGATATATACAGCAAATTCACCAAACCCAAACGCTTTTTCTGGAGAAAATCCCTTCGCAAAATTTTTACGCTCACTACCACCTATGGCTTGAGAGATTGATTCTGGAAAATCCGGCAAAATGGTATGGCTGGTTTCACAATAGATTTCTCTCGGCTTCCTTTTGAGCCTTTTTCAAGGCTCGCTTTATCTTTGTGGCTGCATAACGCTCTGCGCGAGTGAGGCGAATTTTGACCGGTTCTTCGTCTTCCGTTTCTTCGAGCGACAGTTCAATGTCATCCGGATTGGCAAATATTTGAGGTGGGGTGAATAATTGGAGCGGCGAATAATTGTCTGCATCGGCGGCATTTTGCCGCAATAACGCCAAAGCCTGCCTTAACGGTTCGTCCTCTTCAATTTTGAATTCCATTGCCTTTTTTGTTTTCGGATGCTTAAATTTTATTTTATATGATTGTAAAAGCTGGGCATGGGCAATTTCCAAAAGTTTTTCCGCTATTGGTCGATAAATAGTGTCTATTCTTTTTGCACTCTCTTCCCTGCCGTTATAAACGGAATCTCCGACAACCGGATTTCCCAAATAACGCGCATGAACGCGAATTTGATGGGTTCTGCCCGTGTCCAGTTTAAATTCTGCAAAAGAGGCAAAGCTAAATGCTTCCAAAGTTTTATAATTGGTAACCGCAGCTTTTCCATTTGCCTGCACAGCCATCTTTAGGCGATTTTTTGAATCGCGTTCTATAGGTGCATCAATGGTTCCTTCACGGTCGCGCAAAATTCCCCAAATAACAGCCTTGTATGTTCGCTCTAAAGTTCTATCTTCCAGTTGGCGGGTTAGTTCCCTGTGAGCTAAATCTGTTTTTGCAACAACAAGCAAACCCGGAGTGTCTTTGTCCAAGCGATGCAAAATTCCGGGGCGGAGCGGTCCGTTTATCTTTGAGAGAGAATTTTTGAAATGCCACAACAATGCGGCTGCAAGCGTCCCTTTACTTATGCCGCTTCCGGGATGCATCACCATATCACGCGGTTTATTGATAACCGCCAAATGCTCGTCTTCAAAAACTATATTTAAGGGTATGTTTTCCGGTTCCAAAAAACTCTCTTCTTTCACAGGCATTTGCAGAATTTCCAATTCGGCATTTTCCGGCACTTGAAAATTTTTCTGCAAAATTTGCCCGTTCAGCAAAACCTTGCCTTCCGCAATGATTTTTTGCAAATCCGTGCGGGAATACTCAGGGTATTTTGATTGCAAATATTTATCCAAACGCATTTTAATCCTCCAATATCCAGCTTATCCCATATGCAAACCTTATGCCGGGCGGCGTATAACCTACTTCAGGTTCCATTAGGCTGTGATTCATGTTCTCAATTTTTGCGTAAAGAATAAAGCTCTGTATTTGCATGGAACTTTTGAAATTAAGCGAAAGATATTTTTTCAATAGAACAGGGTTGGCAAGGCTGTCGTTTTCCAAACCATAATCCCATCTATTGCCAAACCAGTCCGCATCAAATTGCACGGAAACTTTCAAACGGTCTTCCACAAAACGGTTACTCCAATAAATTGTGCCTTTGTAGTAATGAGTGGGAATATTTATCATTTTTGTACGCAGAATGCTTTTCCCCTGCTCGGCATAAAAACGCCAGTTGCCAAGTTCAAAACCTAGCCGCCAAAAAAGTTCGTTATTCACCACTGTTTTATAATTTACCCACTGAAATGCGGAATCTGCGGGGAGCGAATCTAAAATATCCTCTCTTGGGATAGCCCAATACGGCATAATGGAATTTTTTGCGGTTTCGTAGCGAAATCCTGCCGAATAAAAGAGGTGCTCACTCAATTTATATTCTAAACCGGTTTCCCATCTTTGCCTTTTTTCCGCTTTTAATTCCTTGTTAGGGAAGGCAATTCTGCCAACTCGCAAAATATGGGTTTCGTGCATATCCGGGAAGCGGGTATCTTTCTGGTAATCACTGTTCAACTGCAGATGCCAAGGCAAAAATATAGTTGCGCCGGCGGAGAGCGCAGGAGCAAAATCCACGGAATCCAATGCGGAGGCATTTCTCTGCAAACCCGATTGCCCCCTAAATGCAAATCTCCACAATGTATCATTTATGCCAAGCAAAAACAACTGCCTATCTTGGTATAATGGAGGTGCCTCATGTTCCTGAATGGAAACTTCGGGCAAATAATCTTTGCTTCTCAAATATTCATAGCGAATATTTATATATGGATTCAAAAAACTTTTATGCGATATTCTTCCTTCGCCGCTTTGCACAGTGAATTTTTCCGAAACTTCCCCCGGAAAATAAATGCTCGCTGTGTCCAATTTTGAAAATTTTAATTCCTGCTGTGCAAAACGATGGGATAAACTAAAATCCCAATTAGGCAAAAAATTGTAATTCCAAAGAAATCTGTAAAAATTTGCGCTGCCTTTAACATTGTACGGCTCTCGCAGAAATTCTATTGAATAGTCTAGCTCGTTTTTTAAGAAGAAATCTCTGGTAGCGTCATCGTTGTCCAAGAATAAATAACCTATCTGCGCCGTTATGCTGGAATGCGGAAAAATCCAAGAAATAGCCGGAACAAAGTGAATGGAACTGTATGCTAAGTTTCTACCTGCCAAAGGAACGTTGCTGGAATCTCTTTTCAGCGTTCCCGTATAAAGTTGCTGAACAACATCTTGATAAATAAAATAATCGCTCTTTGGAACGGAGTGCGAAGCAAGGCCCAAAGAGAAAACTATGGAATCTAGAAGCTGTCTGTTGAAATTCAACGTAAGAGCATTGCCGTCTAAACCGTAGCGTTCCCACAATAATACGGTTATAGGAGTGTCTATGGGATTGTAATTTTCTTTAAAAACCAAATTTCCATTGCTCGCATTTAAAGATAAACCATAGCGTTCATAGAATGGTGGTGGTGCGTAAAGTCCGGAAAATCCGAGTGGCAACCTTTTTGCAGGATCCGAAAATCCCATGATGTCCGCTCCTGCATCCGGTAAACCCAAAACGGAAATCCCTTTAATCCAGTAAGCTCTGCCGCCTTCAAAATCATAGTCCTTTGACAATACACCATGCTCCGAGCGAGCATAGCGAGAAATAGAAGTTTCTACGCCATGAACGGAAAAAACTAGAATAAGAATGAGAAGCACCGCTGCGCTTAATCGCATAGTATCGGCAATTTAGAAATAATCAGGTTCCTATCCCTGCTCCAAGCCGGAGCTAAGAGCATATCGCCGGGTGACTCGCCGCTGATTCTTTCTATAGCCGTATAAGGCGAAACTATGCGGATGACCTCTGTGGCCGCCTCGCAGTATTCTTCCAAAGATAAAAGTTTTATTTTGCCTTTTTGATATTCTTCTGCAAAACGAGTTCCTTTGACAATATGCAACGGATGAATTTTGATTGCAGAAAATCCGCAATCTCTAACCAAATTTGCGGTGCTTGTAAAATCGCCGATATTCTCTCCGGGCAACCCTATTATTATGTGAGCCGTTATGGCAAGCCCGGCATTTTTGCAAAACGCAGCGGCGTTGCGTACGCATTCCACTGTGTGATTTCGGTTTATATTTTTTAAAGTCTCGTTATTTGCGGTTTGCACCCCTATTTCCACAATAACCGGTTTCGCTTTTTTCAATTCCGCAAGCAGTTCCACAACCTGAGGCGGCAAACAATCCGGGCGAGTTCCAACGGCAATTCCGGCAACATCGTTATGCGAAATTACAGGAGTAAAAATCTCACGGAGTTTTTGCACTGGGGCGTGTGTATTGGTGTAACTTTGAAAATAAGCCAGAATGCCGATTTCTTTTTTCTTTTTCCTGATCTTTTCTATTCCTGCTTTAAGTTGTTCCAAAAAGGGTAACTGCGTTGTAGCCACAGGGCTAAAAGAACTGTTGTTGCAATATGCGCAACCGCCTGTCCCAATAGTCCCGTCTAAATTCGGACAGTTGAAACCGGCATTGAGCGAAACTTTGCGAACTTGCTCATATTGTGGAAAAATTTCTCTTAAAAAATCTTTATACAATTTAACAGACATCAATTTCTTCTGCCACCTATTAAACCGGCTCTGTAAGCCCAATACAAAAGCTGTAAAATTGATGTTATGGCTGCGGCTACATAAGTCAAACCGGCTGCCGTCAAAACAGAAGAAACCGCACCGGCTTCATTGCCTTGCCGAACTATGCCCAGATGTTGCAATTGTTTTTTTGCCCTTGAAGACGCATCAAACTCAACCGGAACGGTAACCAGTGTGAATGCAGTAGCTGCAGCGAATAATGCAACGCCTATAATCGCTATAGAATGCCCTAAACCGGAACTGACTTCTGCACCTGCACCGAGTATTATGCCTATCATGATGATCCATGGACCAAGGTTGCTCCCTATATTTGCAACAGGGACTATGGCAGAGCGAATCCACATGGGAAAATAATGTTGGGCATGCTGAATTGCGTGCCCTGCTTCGTGTGCGGCAACACCGGCAGCTGCAGCCGAGCGTCCTTTATAGACATCGGGGCTTAGGTTGAGTGTTTTGTTCATGGGGTTGTAGTGGTCGGAGAGGAATCCTTTATGTTCATGTACGCTCACATCGGTTATGCCGGCATCTCGCAAAAGCTGTTCTGCAACCTGTGCTCCTGTGTAACCGCTGGCGATGGGAATTTTTTTACCTTTCTCAAACCGGCTTCTCACCATAAAGGCCGCACCGCCGGAAAGCACAATTCCGCATACTATGATAATTATAAAAATCGGGTCAAAAAGCATAAGACACCTCTAATATGAAAAAAGGTAGCTTTTTTTAGGCTAAAAAGGTGCCGTATTTATAAAAAAAGCGGATACACTGCATATTTTAGGGTGTTAAAGTAAACTTTGAGGATTTTTTTTCTGCAAAGATTCATTCGGAAAATTATGCAAGCCCCTAAATTCCCTTAATTCGCCGTATTTGCCGGATAACTCAAATATGGCCTTTCCGACCAAGTAAAGCGAACCGGTTATTAAAATCGGTTTTTGGATTTTTTTGCTAAAAGGCATTACTTTGATTTTGAGTTTTTTGCAAATTTCGCAAATTTCCTCTACGCTTCTGGCCCTCGGATTTTCAAGCAGCACGGGATAGCAAACCGATATGTGCGGTTTCAACGCTTTGAGAACGCCAACCGTGTCTTTATCCGTTAACGAAGCAAAAATGCAAGGCAGTGGAGGTATGTTTTTTTCTTTTAAACATTTTGCGAGAACTTTTGCTGCTTCGGGGTTATGTGCTCCGTCCAAAATAAAATTTTTCAGCATTTGCATTCTGCCCGGCCATGCGGTTTTTTTTAGGATTTTTCTTGTTGATGCGGCGTTGAATTTTAGTTGAGAGTTGGGAGAAAGTTGAGAGTTGAGAGTTGAGAGTTGAGAGTTTAAGAATTTCTTTGCGACGGTCCATGCAAGTTCGGCGTTTTTTATGTAAATTTTTCCGAAATTTCCTACTTGCAGTACAGGGGTAATTTTTTTTGCTTTTATATGAGGCGGGCATTTTGTTAAAAGTTCTTTCGGCAAATTTCCCAAAACCAGAGTTGCGCCTTTTTTTAATATGCCAAGTTTTTCTTTTAAAATTTTTTCTTTTGTGTTTCCGAGGAATTCCGTGTGGTCTAGCGAGATGCTTGTTATCGCAGCAATACAACCATTTGCGACTTTTGTGCTGTCTAGTTTGCCCCCTAAACCGGCTTCTAAAACTGCTACTTGCGCTTTGTTTTTTTTGAACCACAAAAAGGCTGCTATTGTAAGGGTTTCAAAATAAGAGGGTTCTATATTTGCGATTTTCGCTGTGTTTTCAATTTGCAAAAGAATGGAATCCAACTCGCTTTGCGAAATCATTTTTCCGTTTATCCTGAATCTCTCCCTCACGCTCACCAGATGCGGACTTGTGAAAAGCCCTGTTGCAACTCCATGTGCTTGCAAAATACTCGACAAATAAAAAGCTGTGCTGCCCTTGCCGTTTGTACCCGCAATATGAATGCTTTCAAAACTTTTCTGCGGTTCTCCTAATGCATTGCACAGAACTTTCATGTTATGCAAACCCTTGGAAATCCCCAGCGAAATTCTGGATAAGAGGAATTCGCTTGCTTTCGACGGTTTAGACATTAAATTCGGAGGCTTCTTCTACGGCAAGCAGGGCTTCTTCCAATTCGTCCATATCATCAAGCGCGCTTTCCAAATCGTTTTCGTCTAAGTCCTTTGCTTTTTGCATTGACCTTTCCATTGAACGGCGCATGAGCTCCATTTGAGCATCAGAAAACACACCCTCTTTGGATTGCCCAAGGTCCAGAAGCGCTGCGCATTCCGCGCAGTAACCGAGCGATTTATTTACATAAAATTTTTGATCGACATTGTTCACGTTGCACTTAACGCAAATCTGCCCTTCGCAGCCTTCAAAATAAGTTCTGTTTTCGTATTCCAGTTGCTGCGAAAGAATCTCTACCAAATTTTTGCTGTCCGTTGAGTTGCTTATTTTCGGGCGGCTCCATGCTGTTGGTTTTTCCATAGACTTAGGCAGAACGGAGAGTTTGCGTTTGCCCAAACGTTCTTCTTTTTCCACATCAAAGAAGAATGGGATTTTTACAAACTTTGCGCCTTGTATCATCAGAGAAGATTCGATTTTTATTTGCGGAGTTTTCGGTACTTCGGGTTTTGGCTCAACGGATTTTTTGGCACCTTTCTTCATCGGCTGCGTCTTGGTCTTTTTTACAGGCTCTTTTTTGCCTTTAGTTTTTTTTTCAACTGGCTTCTTGCTTGGCATAAAATTTCCGTTTTTATTTTGCTTCCACTATCCGTACGCTGATAATCGGGTCATGAAGCTCCAGGCGATAAATCACATCCAAACCGCTTTCAACCATGCCAAAAATCGTGTGCTTCCCATCTAAGCTGGGTTGCGGCCACTGGACTATAAAGAACTGGGAGCCACCTGTGTTAGGTCCGGAATTCGCCATGGAAACCGCTCCGACAACGTGCTTTAGCCCGTTTGCTTCATCGTCTATGGTATAGCCGGGCCCTCCGGAGCCATTGCCTGCGGGGTCTCCGCCCTGCACAACAAAGCTTTGGATTATCCTATGGAATGAAAGCCCGTTGTAAAAGCCTTTGTTTGCCAGTTCCACAAAGTTTGCCACGGTGTTAGGGGCATCTTTGAAAAGCAGGTTTACGGTGACTGTGCCTTCGTGGGTTTCTATCACGGCTTGGATTTTTTTAATGCCGTCATAATTTTTATTGAAAACCTTGCCGGCGGCAAAGGCAGAACCCGAAAGCAAGGATAAAAGCAGCGTGAAAACAAAAAAATTGCGCATGGGAAGAATATAGTAAATGTTGATAACCCAATCTCCCTTTCCGACAAACCCTATACCCCAAACCCTATACCCCATACCCAATGATTTTCTATATTACCCCTATGTTTGCAAAAATGCCTTTTTTGCTGATGGTTGTGAGCTTGTTTTTTTTTGCCTGCGCAGAAGAGTTAATTGCTAAACCTGATACACGTATAGAGCCTGTGCCCGGGCAGATAGCGGTTTTAAATAGTTGCGGAATTTTTGGCGCGGCAGAAGAGACGAAAAAAGTTTTGCGAACTAACGGTTTTGATGTTCTCAGCGCTCAATCAGACCCGCAGTGGGCGAATTACGAAGAAACTATTGTAGCCATTCGCAATCCTCATTGGGTTGGCCATGATAGGTTAAGAGCCGTTCTGGATACGAAAAATTTTATAGTCTTGCAAGATCCTTTAAGCGGAGATGTAAGCGCGACCGTTTTTTTGGGCAGAGATTATAAAAAGGTGTTAAAAATAAAAAGAGGACAACAATGAAGAGATTTCCGGCGAGCGTGAAAATCGGGGCACAAATTTTGTTCGAGCTTGATGCAGAGAATGTTGAACTTTTGGATTTGCGGAAACTTTCCGGTGTTGTTGACTGGTACTTGGTTGGCACCTGCGAGAGCAGTGCGCAAATGCAGGCAATTTTGAACGAGTTGCAAAAGGCTTATAAACTAGCTGGCGGCGAGCCGGCTAACATTGAGTACAAGGAACTCACTCGCTGGGCCGTTCTGGATGCAGGCGATATTATGGTTCATCTGTTTGAACAAAGCCGCAGAGAAGAAATAGCCCTTGATGAATTGTGGAACAAAGCTAAAAAAACCGCCCTTGCCAAAGAAGATTTTGTTAAAGAGAAAAAGACGGCTGTTAAAACTGCAGAATTTGTGTAAAGGAAAATGGACCTCCCGGCTGTTTTCTTATGGGTTTGGTTTGCCGCTTTAGGGGCATGCTTCGGTAGCTTTTTCAATGTGCTTATATATAGAATGCCGCGCGAGATGTCTATAATAAAACCCGCTTCGCATTGCCCTCATTGCAAACGAAAAATTCCGCTTTGGCACAATATTCCCGTTCTGAGCTGGTTGCTTTTAGGCGGTCGTTGCGCAAACTGCAAAGAGCCTATTTCCATCAGGTATCCGATAGTTGAATTTTTGGGTTTATCACTCGGTTTTGCCGCTGCTTTTTTAGCTGAACCAAACCATTGGCAAAACGCGAATTTGATTAAAAGCATAAGTTTGTTCTGGCTAATAGTGACCTTAATCCCGATTTTTGCTATAGATTTTAAATATTTGCTTTTGCCGGATACGATTACCGTGGGCGGAATTTTGCTCGGTTTTGTGTTGTCTTTTTTTGAGGGTTCTATTGGCTGGTTCAGTTCCCTGATTGGCATTTTAGTGTGTGGCGGCGGTTTATTTTTGTTCACTGTTGCTTGTTCAAAAATTCTCAAAAAAGAGGGAATGGGGTTTGGCGATGTAAAGCTCTTCGCCGGTTTTGGAGCTATTATGGGTACAGAGCTTGCATATGTATCTCTGATAATAGGAGCCTTGTTAGCTATTATCGTAATTGCCCCGTACAGATTTTTTGCCAAAAAAGATATGCAGGCACCGTTGCCGTTTGGCCCTTTCTTGGGGCTTGCCGCCCCGATTTCTTATCTGTTTGGCAATACAATTATGGTAGGTTTTGATTTACTCGTTGGGGTATAGGAAATTTTCACAATATACATTCCCTTTGGCAAATACGCAAACGATACGGAGTATATGCCGTTATCGAAATTTTGCTTGCTGATTAAATTTCCTCTTAAATTGTAAACTTCAACCATAGCATTGTTCTTTACTTGCAAGTTTATGCCGTTGTGAATTTGCGTAGCTTGGTCGGAGATGGCGAGGTTGGGCAAACGGATTGGGGTATTGCCGTTACTGGAGGAAGACGGCATTGCGCTGGAAGAACTGGAAGTTGGTTCGGCTATATTGTAATCTAAGAACATCTGAGGGTACAGGCTTATCCGTGAATTTGTTTCACGGCGGCCATTTTTCCAGTCGAAGAGCGGCAATGAGTTGTCTCCGTTAAATTCCTCCGGTTCCCATACGAAAGTGCCGAACCTTTTATTTTCGGGCAGGGCGAAGACCAGATCGTTGACCTCGCGGTGTTTGTCCGCGTATTCAACTACAGCTATTTTTATGTCGTGGTTGTCGGAAATGGCATTTAATGTCTGTCCCAGAAAATTCAAATCGTTGTGCCATCTTGGGTAGTACGATAATCCAATTACATCTATCTTGTTTGCTGTGTTTGCTTCTATTTTATTGAGGTTGTCTTTTAAAGTTTTTAGCCATTTGTTGGCTTGATTATAATCAGTTGATGGCTGTGATTCTGACTGTGATACGGTTATGGTGTGCATCATGATTTTGATATTCGGATCAACGTCTTTTACTCCGTTTATGCCTGCGTTTACGAGGGTGGCGAAATTTTGTGTGTTACCTCGACCATCTGAGTGTATCATTCCGTTCACGACTTCGTTACCTACCTGCACCATATCCGGCAGTACGCCGTTGTCTCTGAATTGTTCGAGGGTTTCTTTTGTGTATGTACGCACTCGTTCGGTTAACTGGCTGAAATTAAGCCCTCGCCACGACATAGGTTTGTATTGTTTGCCGGGGTCGGCCCAAGTGTCGCTGTAATGGAAGTCCAGCAGGAACTTAAAGCCCGCATTTTTCACGCGTTTTGCGAATTTTATGGTTGAGTCAAGCCCGCAGTATCCTTTTGCGGAGTAAGGTGCGGCACACCATCCGCCGTTTTGGCACTCCGTTTCCGCAAGGGCCTCGGTGACCGCCGCAGTGGGGTCAACAAACAGCCTCAGGCGTATATAGTTGAACTTGTTTTCCTTGAGGATTTCGAGGATATCTTTGACCTGCCCATTGTGTGCGTACTTTGTCCCGCTTGCTTCCCGTTCCGGTATCCAAGAGACATCCGCCCCCAGTGCATACTCATTTTGAGCCCAAACACTCCCCACCACCAAACAAACCAGCGAAATACACCGAAATATTTTGTTCATATTTGTAATATAGTAAGTGATGATTAACTCAATGTTTGGGTTTGGGGTATGGGGTATCTTACCTTTAC